>JAYUVR010000168.1:0-19951 GCA_043753955.1 Archangium sp.
TGCAGCCGCGCGAGCCACCACTGCGGGCACCACTGAACCATCAGTGCCACGTTCAAAACGATGCGACGACTCAGTATGAAGTGCATGCCGTCTTGCTGACCGCCGCACCGTCGCCGGCTGAAACGATGCACCTTCCAACAGTACGCGAGTGGTCTTTTCCGTCACTTCACTCGAAGCTCCACCCATCACGCCCGCAAGCACTAAGGGGGAATGTTCATCACAAATGAGCAAATCTTCCGCATGAAGCGCGCGCTCTTTCTCATCGAGCGTCTTGAGCTTCTCGCCACCTTTTGCTGTCCGCACCACGATCTTCGCGCCACCAATGCGATCGAGATCGAACGCGTGAAGCGGCTGACCAGACTCGAGCATCACGTAATTGGTCACATCGACCAAATTGTTGATGGCCCTGACTCCACACGACTTAAGACGCTCCTGCATCCACTTGGGTGAAGGCTTGACCGTCACGCCTTCAATCACTCGAGCCACGTAGCGCCAACAACGCGTCGCATCTTCAATCTGAATCTGCACTTTGCCCGAAGCTTCAACACCAGACTCCGCGAACTTGGCCTCAGGCTTACGCAGCGCAGTGCCAAACAAGGTGGCCACTTCACGAGCGATGCCCAGATGAGAAAGCGCATCACTCCGATTCGGAGTCACATTGACTTCAAACACCACATCATCAAGCCCCAGCGCCTGCGCAATCGGAGTCCCGACTTTCAGATTCGAGTCGAGAATCAAAAGCCCAGCCGCTCCTTCGGGCTGCGCCAATTCTTTTGCGCTACACAACATGCCGGCACTGTCGACACCGCGCATCTGCGCTTTGCCGATTTTCATGCCCCCGGGCAGCTCAGCGCCCACCGTCGCCAACGGCACCTTGTCGCCGACTTGGTAATTCTTAGCGCCGCACACGACTTGGATTGGGACTCCGCTCCCGTCGTCGATTTTCGTCACCGACAACTTGTCAGCATTGGGGTGCTTTTCAGAAGCCAAAATCTGCGCCACCACCACGCCGCGCAAGGCATCACCGGGCCGCGAAATGCCTTCGATTTCGAGCCCAGCCATCGTCAATCGGGCTGCCAATTCATCGACGGAAGCAGGAAGACTGACGTATTCAGAAAGCCACTTCAAAGAGAGCTTCATAGGAAATTTTCGCTTTCAGAACTGAGCGACGAATCGGTAGTCGTTTTCGAACATCGTTCGCAAATCGTCGATGCCGTAGCGGAGCATGGCCAGCCGTTCCACGCCCATGCCAAAGGCAAAACCCGTCACCTGCGACGCGTCGTACCCCGCATGGCGGAAGACATTGGGGTGCACCATTCCACTGCCCAACACTTCAAGCCACCCGGTCTGTTTGCACACCCGACAACCCTTACCGGTGCAGAAAACACACGACACGTCGACTTCAGCAGAAGGCTCGGTGAAGGGGAAAAAACTGGGGCGAAACCGCGTCTTCGATTTCGCGCCGAAAAAAGCCTTCGCAAAAGCATCAAGAGTGCCTTTGAGCTCGGCGAACGTCACCTTCGTATCGACCAACAACCCTTCCACCTGATGGAACATGGGCGTGTGCGTTTGATCGCTGTCTTTGCGGTACACCCGGCCTGGCATCACCGCGCGCACAGGCGGCTTCTGCGACAACATGGTGCGAATTTGCACCGGAGACGTATGCGTCCGCAGCACCACGGGGTTGGTCTGCGCGAAGCCCGCATGGAGCGTGCCTCCATCGACGTAAAACGTATCTTGCATATCGCGCGCGGGGTGATCCACAGGCACGTTCAACGCTTCAAAGTTGTACCAATCGAGCTCAATCTCAGGCCCCTGTTCAACCACAAAACCCAAACGAGCAAACACCGCGCAAATATCTTCCAGCGTCTGCGACACCGGGTGCCGATGTCCTGTCGAACGGCCTCGCCCGGGCAACGTCACATCGAGCCGCGGACCCTTTAACTCGGCCTCCAACGCGAGTTCCTGCACGCGGGTGATGGTCGAAGTAATGGTGCTCTCGAGCTGCGCCTTCACCGCATTCGCCTTCTCACCCAGCGCACGCCGCTCTTCAGGGGCCAACTTCCCCATGCCGCCCAAGATGGCCGCAATTTCACCCTTCTTCCCCAGATACTTCACCCGCAAGGCTTCCACGGCCTCAGGAGTCGCTGCCGTTTCAAGCTCGCGCTGCGCTGTCTGTGCAAGTGCAACAAGTCGTTCGTTCATGGCGGGGCTAAAGCAATAAAGAAGTGAACATGAAAAACGGGGCCGCCCTTTTTCTAAAAAGAGCGACCCCGAATAAAACCAGTTGGGCTTTTAGAAAAGTGCCTACGCCGCCTTGGCGGTCTGAGCGACGGCTGCGAAACCTGCGGGATCATGCACGGCGAGATCCGCGAGGATCTTCCGGTCGATCGCCACTTTACCTTTGGTCAGGCCAGCGATCAGTTTCGAATACGACAAGCCGACCAAGCGGGCCGCCGCATTGATGCGAACGATCCACAACGAGCGGAAGTCGCGCTTGCGACGCTGACGGTCTCGTGAGGCATAGTCGAGCGCTCGCTCAACAGCCTGATTGGCACGCTTGTAACAGTTCTTTCGGCGGCCGCGGAAACCCTTGGCCAGCTTGAGAATAGAATTTCGACGACGACGAGCTTTGACGCCCTTCTTGACGCGCATGGGTCTTTAGCTCCTCTCTCAGTTCGCCCCGTAGGGGAACATCTCTTTAATGACTTTCTTCGCATCGACCTTGTCGAGGTGCGAAGTGCCGCGATTGCGGCGACGACTGTCCATTGATTTCGCGTGGGTGAAAAGATGCTTGGCGAAGGCTTTAGCGTGCTTCACCTTGCCAGTCTTTTTCACTTGGAAGCGCTTCTTCGCGCTACTTCGTGTCTTGAGCTTGGGCATGATTCTTTAAGTCCTAAGGAAACCTACGAAAGGGCGGCCGACATACGGTGTACCACGTCGGGTGTCAACAGCCTCACCCACCGCCAGCGAAGATCAACTCTTCTGCGCTTCAGCCATCGCGGGTGCCGGCATCGAAGGCGGAGGCGCATCAATGCCCTCAACCGACTCTTCAGCACCTTGATCACCTTCACGCGGAGGAGACTTGTCACCGTCTTTACGCCCCAACTTCTCTTTCTCAGCGGCCATCAGAGAAGTTCGGTGCGCATCGCGCGCCCGCTGAGCCACCTTGCTGTTGGGACCTAAAATCATGAACATCTGCTTGCCTTCGAGGCGAGGCGTCTGTTCAACGATGGCGACATCTTTCAAGTCGGCCACCACGTCATCGAGGATCGCGGTCCCCAAGTTACGGTGCGTAATTTCACGGCCGCGGAACATGATGGTGATTTTCGCTTTGTTCCCCTCTTCGAGGAACTCGCGCACGTGGCGGACTTTGGTCTCGTAGTCATGCTCTTCGGTCTTTGGCCTGAGCTTGACCTCTTTGATCTTCACGACGACCTGTTTCTTCTTGGTCTCGTTCGCCTTCTTCTTTTCTTCATACTTGAAGCGCCCGTAGTCCATGATCTTACAGACCGGGGGCTTTGACATGGGGTTGACCTCAACGAGGTTCAAGCCGTCAGCCTGGGCCTTCGCTAAAGCTACTTCGGTGGACATGACGCCGAGCTGCTCACCGGCGGGTCCGACTACTCGGACTTCACGGGCTTTAATTCGACGATCTGTGCGCTGGTCGCGTGCGAGAGCCAGGGTACGACTCCTTGGAAACAGGAAAGAGAGAACAACGGGTGTAAGAAGCGGCGCACCTTAACGATCGCGGCCCCGCTGTCAAGGGACCTCAAGCGAACTTCCGACCAGATTGAATGAATAAGGCGCGTGGTGTACTCGATGGCATGCCCGTCAGTCACGATTTCAAGGTCTTCAGCGGGAATTCAAACCGCGCCTTGACCGAGCGCATTTGTGAGTATTTGAAACGCCCTGTATCGAAAGCCGAAGTCGGCCGCTTTTCCGACGGGGAAATTCAAGTGGAAATCGGTGAAAACGTGCGTGGCTTTGACTGTTTTGTCGTTCAGTCAACCTGCCCGCCAGTCAACGACCATCTGATGGAACTGTTGATTATGGCCGACGCGCTCAAGCGAGCCAGCGCAGCTTCAATTACGGCGGTGCTCCCTTATTATGGCTACGCGAGACAAGATCGCAAAGTCGCAGCGCGCACGCCTATCACAGCCAAACTGGTGGCTGACTTACTCGTGACTGCCGGAGTCACTCGCGTAGTCTCGATGGACATGCACGCCGGTCAGATTCAAGGCTTCTTCAGCATTCCCACTGATCATCTTTACGCCTCGCCTGTCTTTCTCGATGACTTGAGAAAGAAGTTCCCCAATTGTGACGATGTGGTGATCGTCTCGCCAGATGCCGGCGGCGTCGAGCGCGCGCGGGCGTATTCGAAGCGCCTGGGGTGTCCGCTCGCCATCATCGACAAACGCAGGCCACGCGCCAATGCCTCTGAAGTGATGAATCTCATCGGAGATGTGGCTGGGAAAGACGCCGTCATCATCGATGACATCATCGATACCGCGGGCACGTTGACGCAAGGTGCAGCCGCGCTCAAAGCCAAAGGTGCCCGCCGGGTCTATTCATACATTGTACACCCTATTCTTTCGGGCCCCGCCATCACCCGCATGAATGAGTCAGTCTTAGAAGAGTTGGTGGTGACCGACACCGTGCCACTGTCTCAAGCAGCGGCGAGCTGCTCGAAGATTCGACAAGTCGGTACCGACCGTTTGTTTGGCGAAGCGTTGGCTCGTATTTACCGAGCTGAATCGCTTTCAAGTCTGTTTGTTTAGAGATCTTCTTCCACGAGCGAGAGCAATTTTTTCTCGTCACGGGTGAGCTGTATTTGACTAAACAAATCAGGGCGGCGCGTTTGAGTGAGTTTGAGCGCGTGCCAATGGCGCCATTTGGCGATGCGGGCGTGATCTCCACTCATCAAAACGGGAGGAACGCTCAACCCTCTCCATTCTTCCGGGCGAGTGTAGTGCGGGTGTTCGAGCAAACCGCTTTCGAAGCTTTCTCGCTGGGCTGAGAACGCATTGCCCAGCACCCCAGGAATCAATCGCGCCACGGCATCGATTACAATCAACGCGCCCAATTCGCCGCCGGTCAGCACAAAGTCTCCGACAGAGAGTTCCTCATCGATGACCGAAAGCGCTCGTTCATCTACGCCCTCGTAGCGACCACACACCAAAATCACTGAACCATGCTCAGCAAGCGCTTTTGCTTTTGATTGATCAAATCGTGCGCCTCTGGGGCTCAGCAAAATCACCGCGCCTTGGGGCAACCGTCCTCTGGCTTCTTCGATGGCCGCGGCCAGAGGCTCGACTTTCATCACCATCCCAGCGCCTCCGCCGTACGGAGAATCGTCGGTGACTCGATGTTTGCCGGCCGCGAAAGGCCTGAGATCCGTCGTGGTGATTTCCACCAAACCTTTTTGAGCGGCTTTTCCTAAGATTGATTCGCCCAAATAGCCGGTGATCATTCCCGGGAAGAGCGTGATGATTTCCCCCCGAAAACGCATCGCTCAGTCCTCGTAGGTGAGCGGAATCACCGTCACCTTGCCACCTGCCATATCGACATGCGGCACGAATTCTTCTGCAAAGGGGATCAGTATTTCTTCCGCTTGATCTCGAATGACCAAGTTGGGAACGGGCCCAGTGCTCCACACTTCTTCGATGACCCCTAAGCGTTTTCCCTCAGGAGTGAAGGCTTCTAAACCCACCAAGTCGCCGTGGAAAAATTCACCTTCTGCCGGAGGTTCAAGATCTTCGCGGTACACATGCACCGCCGAGCCCGTCAACGCCTCAGCGTCAGGGCGCCGCTTGATGCTTGAAAATGCAATCAGCAGGTCATTGCCCGGCGACTGCCCCGCACCGGCGAGAGCCAACTCTTTCGTCTCGCCTTCGCGCGTGACCAGCACTAAGCGCTCAACTTCTTCGAGCACCGTCGATGCGGGATCAAACGTCTTGAGCACCACTTCGCCGTTAAGGCCGTGCGCTCGAGAGATGTACCCAATCTGAAGGAGCGGTTTCACGGCTCAGCCGCTGCAGCCACCGCGACAGCAGCCGGTTTGCGATCATCGATAATTTCAAGACGGGCTCGCTCACCCTTCTTCTGAGCCGCGTGCTGAATCACCGTGCGCAGCGCGTTCACCGTACGCCCGTCTCGCCCGATGATTTTTCCTACATCACCCGGCGCGACCGTGAGCTCATACAGAACAGCGCCGTCTTGCGGCGTCACCTTTGTTTGTACCGCCTCGGGCTGATCCACCAGCGCCCGGGCTAAATATTCGACGAGCTGTTTCACTGGCGACGATTACGCCTTGGGAGCGTTCTTCTTCGCCGACTTGTAGAGACACCCCACCGTGTCAGAAGGCTTCGCGCCGACTTTCGTCCAGTGTGCCCAACGCTCTTCGTTTACCTGAAACTTCGCAGGCTCGTGATTCGGATCGTACGAGCCGATGTTCTCGATGAAGCGACCATCGCGGGGCATCCGCGAGTCGGCTGCAACGATGTGGTAATACGGACGCTTCGTGGCGCCAGCGCGGGCAAGACGGAGGACGACGGCCATGTGATCAACCTCTGCAAAAAAGGGATGAGACGAGCTTCACTAACGTCAAAGTGCTTGGAAAGTCAAGGATCTACGCGCTGAGCTCGCTTGGGGCCGACTGGCACAAAGTTCCTGTCCTTCTCGGTGTTTGCAAGCTGACCACAGGCTGCGGCGATGTCCCTGCCTCGATTTGCACGGATAAATGCGGCCACTCCGGCGCGATCGAGGGTGTGGCGAAAGCGTTCGGCCTTGTTGTCGACGGTGCTGTAAAAGCCGAGGCCGGGGTTTTCGTTGTACTGAATCAGGTTCACCTTCGCCGGTACGCCTTGGAGCAGTGCCGCCAACCGGTGCGCATCGTCATCGGTGTCGTTCACGCCTTCCATCAGCACGTACTCGAAAGTGATGCGGCGACCTTGTTTGAGCGGAAACTTTCGGCAGGCTTCCATCAGCGCTGCAATTTTCCACTTCTTATTCACCGGCATTATCTGATCGCGCGTTTCATCGTGCGATGCGTTGAGCGAGATGGCCAGCTTGACGTTGGTCTCTTGCCCGAAGCGTTCAATCATCGGCACTAAACCGACAGTGGAAACAGTGATGTGCCGAGAGCTGAAATTGGGGCCATCTTCGTGCTCGAGAATCGACAGTGCAGTCTTGAGGTTTTCGAAGTTGTGCAGCGGCTCGCCCATGCCCATGAAGACCAAGTTGGTGAGCGGCCTGAGCGTTTTTTCAATCTTCTCGTTGGTGCGCACTTCTTTGTTCACCGCATGCACCTGGGCAACGATCTCTGAAACGGTGAGGTTTCGCATCAAACCCAAAGTCGCCGTCGCGCAGAACCGGCAGCCCATGGCGCAACCGACCTGCGTCGAAACACACAGCGTCTTGCGCTCGGGTGAAGGCATGTAGACCGATTCGATCAACTTCCCGTCGTCGGTCTTGAAACGGTATTTGATGGTGCCGTCGATGGAACGCTGCTCGAGATCTTTTTCCACCGAAATCAACTCGGTCCGCTCGGTCAATTGCGCACGCAATGACTTCGAGAGGTCGGTCATTTCTTCAAACGAGCGTGCTCCGCGTTGGTGGATCCACCGGAAGAGTTGTTTGGCTCGAAATGCTTTTTCGCTCAGCTCTTGAGTGACGAAGTCATTCAGAGCTTCGTAGGAAAGACTGGCGATGTCCAAGCGGTCAGACGACATTGAGAAACCGCTGTAGCAGCAAGCGCGAAGAAGCAAAATGGCCACCCCCGGCGATACGCCAGAGATGGCCACGTTAGGAAACGGAAGTGGTCCTTACTTGTAGCTGTAAGGGAACAGCTCGGTTGAGCGGAAGAAATAGGCCACTTCGTTCTTCGCATTTTCAACACTGTCAGAGCCATGCACGGTGTTGGCGTCAATGCTCTTGGCGAAATCAGCGCGAATGGTGCCCTTGTCAGCCTTCTTGGGGTCTGTGGCGCCCATCAAGTCACGGTTCTTCTGCATCGCGTTTTCGCCCTCGAGGCACATCAACACCACCGGGCCAGAGATCATGAAAGAGACCAAGTCTTTGAAGAAGGGGCGCTCTTTGTGAACGGCGTAGAAGCCTTCGGCCTCACGCTGAGAAAGGTGCTGCAGCCGAACGGCGATGGGCTTGAGACCGTTCTCTTCGAAGCGAGAAATGATCTTCCCGATGACGCCCTTTTCCAGTGCATCAGGCTTGAGAATTGACAGCGTGCGTTCGATCGCCATGGTGTAGTCCTTCGTGAGGTTGAAGTTTCGCCTTGCGGCTACACGACGCTCTGCGTGAAGGCAAAGCCTTTTGGCAAAGAGGGTTCAAGGAGCGGAACGCAGAACCATTACTGCGAGCGAGGCGCTTTCCGCTTTCACGACCTTGTTGAGCGATTGTTGATCTTTCCCGCACTCCAGTGCGATTCCATATGTTCCGGGGGCTAGGGCCACTGAACTTGCGCCATCAAAAGACAGGTCCTGCCTCGTAAACTCTGAGGTTGCTAACCGAAAACTCCAGGCATGAATTGAGCCAATCGCACTGTTTGGAGAGAGGCTGATCAGACAGTCTCCCTGAACCACCAGCTCTTGGGTGGTCAAGGTGGCACTTGCACTCACCCACAAATACGACGGTTCTGTGAGGGTAACGGTGCCTTCGACGACCCGTACCGCCGGCCCAGAATTGGGGGCGGTAGGGGAATTTAAGGTAACTTGCACATTGGAACGAAAATCGCTCACGGAGACCACGCCGGAAGGCCCTACTTGACCCGGTTCACCTTTTGGACCGGGTGAACCCGCTGGCCCCTGCTGCCCAGCACCACAAGCGGTGAAAAGAACCAAGAGGGTGAGAATTGAACATCGTACGTTCGAGTTATTCATTTGAAGCGAAGCTCCTTTAAACATGACCCAGGAGACGCTTCTCTACTCAACGACGAGATCTTTCAGCAAGAGCCCACGGGAAGCCATTTTGCGGTTGGGTGCGCCAGTGCTACTTCGCAAACTATGACTCAGCGCTTCTTGGCCCACCTCACTGCGCAGCTTGAATCGATCCGCGAGCAAGGCTTGTACAAACACGAGCGGATCATCACTTCGCCTCAACAGGCGACCATCACCGTCGGTGGAAAGCAGGTGCTTAACTTCTGTGCCAACAACTATTTGGGCTTGGGGAACTCGAGCGAACTCATCGCAGCAGCCAAGCGCGGGCTTGATCAAAGTGGTTTTGGCATGGCCTCGGTTCGATTCATCTGCGGCACCCAAGATGTGCATCGCGCGCTCGAACAACGATTGACCGCCTTCCTCGGCACTGAAGACACCATTCTCTTTTCTTCATGTTGGGATGCCAACGGCGGCGTCTTCGAAGTGGTGCTGGGTGAAGAAGATGCGGTGATTTCTGATGCGCTCAATCACGCGTCGATCATCGATGGAATCAGGTTGTGCAAAGCCAAACGCTTTCGCTACGCAAACAACAGCCTTCCTGAGCTCGAACAACGGCTCCAAGAAGCCAAAGATTCTCGCTTCAAATTGATCGTCACCGACGGCGTGTTCTCGATGGATGGGGTGATCGCAGATCTCAAAGGCATTTGTGATCTCGCCCAAAAATACGACGCCCTGGTGATGGTCGACGATTCTCACGCAGTCGGTTTCACGGGCGAACGCGGGCGAGGTAGCCACGAGCTCCGCGGAGTTGTGGGCCGTATCGACATTCTCACCGGAACGCTGGGCAAGGCGCTGGGTGGTGCTTCAGGTGGTTACTTGTCTGGCCGCAAAGAAATCGTCGAATTGCTGCGGCAACGTGCTCGCCCTTACCTCTTTTCCAACACGCTCATGCCCGCCATCGCTCACGCGACCATTCGTTGCCTTGATCTCCTCGAGCAAGGTGATGAAGCGCGCGTACGACTCAAAGAAAACGCGACACATTTCCGCACCGAAATGACCAAAGCCGGCTTCACCTTGGCTGGAGCAGATCACCCCATCATTCCGGTGATGCTCGGTGACGCAAAGTTGGCAGGAGCGTTTGCCGAAGAGATGCTTCAACAAGGAATTTATGTAGTCGGCTTTAGCTTTCCCGTCGTACCTCAAGGCAAAGCACGCATTCGAACGCAGATGTCGGCGGCACACAGCAAAGATGATCTCAACCGCGCAATTGCCGCTTTCACGAAGGTCGGAAAGAAACTGGGAGTCTTGACATGAGAGCGCTGGTCAAATCGCAACGTGAGCCGGGTCTCTGGCTTGAAGATGTCCCCAGGCCCGTGGTCGGGCACAACGACGTACTGGTCAAAGTGCAAAAGACGGGCATCTGCGGCACTGACATTCACATCTACAACTGGGACGAATGGAGTCAGCGCACCATCAACACACCCATGCACATCGGTCATGAATTCATGGGCGTGGTGGCTGAAGTGGGTAGTGAGGTGACCGGTTTCAAAATAGGCGACCGCGTTTCGGGTGAAGGTCACATCACCTGTGGCAATTGCCGAAATTGTCGCGCGGGAAAACGTCACCTCTGTCGAAATACTTTGGGGCTCGGCGTCAATCGCATCGGGTGCTTCGCCGAATTCGTCGCCATTCCCGCGTTCAATATTTTTCGAGTGCCTGAGAATATTTCAGATGAAGTGGCTGCCTTCTTCGACCCACTCGGCAATGCCGTGCACACCGCCCTTTCCTTCGATTTGGTCGGTGAAGACGTGTTGATCACCGGAGCTGGCCCCATCGGCGTGATGGCCGCCGCCATCTGTCGCCACGTCGGCGCACGCCACGTGGTGCTCACCGACGTCAATGAGTACCGGTTAGACTTGGGGAAAAAGCTCGGCGCCACTCGTACCGTCAACGTGGCCAAAGAAGACTTAAGCCAAGTGATGAAAGAGCTCGGCATGACCGAGGGGTTCGATGTCGGCCTCGAAATGAGCGGCAACGGAGCGGCTTTCAAACAGATGTTCAAAACCATGAACCACGGCGGGCGAGTGGCCATCTTGGGCATTCCATCGGGTGAAGTGGCCATCGACTGGAGCCAAGTCATCTTCAAAGGCCTGGTCCTCAAAGGTGTCTACGGCCGAGAAATGTTTGAGACCTGGTACAAAATGACGGCAATGCTGCAAAGCGGGCTCGATATTTCAGCAGCTGTGACCCATCGCTACCCGGCGGCGCAATTCAAAGAAGCGTTTGAAGTCATGCGCACCGGCCAGAGTGGAAAAGTGGTGCTCGATTGGGCCGCGTGAAGAAATTTCAGGCCGTACCGAAGCCATCAAAGACTCCCAAGACGAACCCGAAGCGAGCAAAAGCGCCTTCGCGAAAAGTCTTCGTGGCGATGGCCGGCAATATCGGCGCAGGCAAAACAACTGCTGCCAAAATGCTCAGTCAGACATTTGGCTTCGAGCTGTTCGACGAGCCCGTCATCGACAATCGATTTCTTAAACATTACTACCAAGACATGAAGCGTTGGAGCTTCACCCTTCAACTTGAATTTCTAATTCATCGGGTTGAACACCACGAGCTCATTCACCGCGTGCCTAAGAGCTGCATTCAAGATCGCACGTTGTACGAAGACCCTGAAATCTTCGCCAAATACCTGCACGGGCTCGGCAATATGACGGACCAAGAGCTCGAGCTCTACTTTGACTACTTCAAAAGACTGACTCGTAACCTGCCACACCCAGACAAGGTCATCTGCTTTGATGTACCCAAGGTCGATGTACTGCTTGAACGCATCACCACGCGCGGCCGTGAAGAAGAAAAAGGGATTCAGGCAAACTTCTTGCGCGGGCTCAACGGTTACTACGCCACCTTCCCCATGGTGCTCTCAGGGAAATATGGGGTTGACGTACTCACTCTCGATGTCACCACCTTGGACATTCGCAGCGGCAAAGGTCGAGCTCAGTTTCTCGATCAAGTCGGCACCTTTCTCTCTCACTGATTCGTGGTGCAGCATTGAAAGAAAATGAACCAACAGATGCGACGCTGCCTTTCCCAGACAGCTTGTGTCATCGCTGTGCTGCGCCTCCGCGTTTGGTGAGAACGAGTCGTTCGGTCTTTATTCTCTGCCCGCTTTTGTCGATTCGGTACCCGCCTCAACCTGTTCGTCAGTGCGAGGCTTTCAGGCCTAAGCCTGATTCAGGGCAAAACAAGCAAGACTGACGCGCCACAGTGTTACTCACATTTCAAGAAAGACAACTCACATCGCGGTGCGTCAATCTTCTCAAAAGAACGTGATGTTAGGTTCCGTCCCCCACTGCGAGGGATGTTATGCACTATTTCGGACGAGCGATCTTAGTTGTAGTTGCTTCATTCCATCTGTGGGCCTGTGCTGACGCTCAAAACCAGGAAACCGGGAGCGAAGGCGTTTCCAGTCAGGGCAAGTTTCTCAAATCAATACAACCCGTCACGGGCAGATACATTGTTGTGCTCGATCAAAGTCGCATCGTCGAAACTTCGATGTCGAAGAGCAGCGCCGCGTTGGTGGCTCGGTATGGCGGTGAAGTGATTGACGTCTATGAACATGCTCTCAAGGGTTTTTCAGTGCGCATGACTGAAGAACAAGCGAGCGCACTTTCGCAAGATGTGACAGTCAAATACGTTCAAGAAGATGGTGTCACGTCAATCAATTCAGTTCAGGGTGCTGCGCCTTGGGGCCTCGATCGCATTGACCAGCCCATGCTTCCGCGAAACACCGTGTATGGGTACTATCCAAACGGCGGCAGCGGCGTACATGTTTATGTAATGGACACCGGTGTTCGCACCACCCATGTCGAATTTGCCGGTCGCATTGGTAACGGCATAAGCGTTGCTGAAGACAGAAACGCCTCCGTTGAAGATTGCTTTGGGCACGGCACCCACGTAGCCGCAACAATCGCGGGAACGACCTACGGCGTTGCTAAAAAAGCCATCATTCACCCCGTACGTACGCTCTACTGCTCAGGTGAGACGCCTGATTCGTTGCTTCTCAAAGCGATCGACTGGATCTATCAAAACCACATCAAACCAGCCGTAGTGAACGTGTCTCTGCAGACAGGCCCATTGCCGGCGATTGATGAAGCGATCAAAGCGTCAGTTGCGAATGGAATTGTGTATGTCGTTGCTGCTGGTAACGACACGGCCGACGCTTGCACCAAGACACCCGCACGGGTTAAGGAAGCCATTACCGTTGGAGCAACCAATTACTTAGATGAAATGGTCAATTTCTCGAACTACGGACCATGTGTCGACATCTTGGCTCCTGGGGCGGGAATTCTGTCAGCCAACAATACCGCTGATACCGCAACGACACTCAAGAGTGGCACCTCCATGGCTAGCCCTCACGTTGCAGGAGCGGTCGCGCTCTTCTTGTCGGAAAATCCAACAGCTTCTCCCGATGCAGTTTTGAAAGCCATACTGGGGGCCGCCACGAAAGGTGTGCTTAAGAACCTGTCCCCAGGTACCCCCAACATTTTATTACGCACTCCCGCGCTTCCTCCTTCTTTGTGCTCGTTAGAAGTTGTCCCCAATGGAGATCTGGCGGAGCCGGCTCTTCAGATCAATTGGGACACTCCCAGTTCACCCCCGGGCTCGATGTGCTCGTATCTACAAGATGGCGTTGACATGGGCGCCATCCCTTGCAAGGGCACCTACACAGACAAGCAACAAGTCCCGGGTAATCACACCCTTGTACTTCTTCCCCCCAACTACACCGGTACAGGCGAATGCTACGCCGCGTTCGAAGTGAAACCTGCTTGTGAAGTGTCTGTCTCTCCCAGCTCAGGCTCCATTAAAGACAACACGCAATTCACCGTGAATTGGAAAAGTAATGCCAACTACTGCGCATATGCCAAAGACAGCACTGGTCAGGGCAATATTGCTTGCAATGGCACGACGACCACCACGGCCACCTACTTCGGTTCTGGGAACCACAAGTTTTCACTCTATGCCTTTATGGGAGTTGGGTTCTATTCGAGCTGTGAGTCGAACCAAATCAGCGTCACCCCATAGAGGCTCAGCCGTTTCGGTTCCTCCCGGCGAAGGCGATGAGTAAAAGCAACGCATGACGCTCGCACCACGCAAAGGTTCCGATTCAATCGTTGAAATGACCCAGCTTCTGTTGCCCGGCGACGCAAATGCCCTCGGAGCCGCTTTTGGCGGCTCAGTCATGGGGTGGATCGACATTTGTGCGGCCGTCTCTGCGCAACGTCACGCCCGGCAAACCGTGGTGACGGCGTCGATGGACGCGTTGCATTTTCACGCACCCATCAAAGTGGGGTTTCAAGTCATTTTGCGTGCGCGCATCATCGCCGCCTTCAACAGTTCGATGGAAATCGGAGTCATCGTCCACGCCGAAAATCCACTCACCGGCGAACGTCAACTCACCACCACCGCGTTACTGACCTTTGTCGCGCTTGATGCAGCGGGCCGTAAGCTCCCAGTGCCCCCGCTCGCTTGCGACACAGACATTGAAACCCTTGCCGCTCAAGAGGCGCAGCTTCGCCGCAGCGAACGTCTTGGTAGAAAAGGCGAAGGCGGCAGCTGGCTTAAACTTCTCGAAAAATAAATTATGGGTTCGTCTGGCTCAGCGCCTGGCTCTCGAGGGGCGAGCCATCGGCAGCCTTTTTCCACAGGTATGTGTCATTGCCTTTCGCTTGAATGGCAGGGTTCGCCGCAATCACGGGCAACGCGTCTTGCCAACCGTACCCAGGCGCACCACTCGGCTTCTGCGTCATGTTCCAGAAAACATATTCGGCTTCAATCCCCGGAGTGCCGGAGGCCGTATGTGTATCGTCAATACCGAGCTTTGCCTTTTCGAACTGTTCAGCCGGCGAGTAGTAGCCACCGAGGCCGTTGGGCTCGCCGTACGACGCGTTCTGATGCCAAATCATCGTCAGCGCCTTTGAGCTCAGGTCTCGATGCACAACTTGATACACCTTTGTCTCGAGACTGATTTCGTTATTGAATAAATCTGGCCCTTCCAATCGTGCACCCCAGGGAATAATCGCCGTCGCAAGTTCAGTGAGCGCCTCGGTTTTCCCCCCGGGAATCTGATTGAAAAGTTGCCCATGCAGAGCTCGGCGACGCACCGCGCGAGCATTGGCCTTCGAGTACTCGAGTAAGCCGGCCCGATAAGCTTCCTCGGTGTAGTCTTCGCCGCCCAGTGCATTGGCCGTTTCTTGAATCGAAACCGATTCGATGGCACCCGCCGGCACGGCTGATGATGCCAGTGCTGCGGTCCATTGCGCTTGAAATGCCCCCACCAAATTTTTCATCCATTGCACACAGGTCGACCGCCAGGGCGCGTGAACGAAACCACTATTGCCTGGCACGCCATTCGTATGCGGCCCACCGACTCCCGTGTACCAACCTGCTATCGGAGGTCGAAGATTCCAGGTGTATTCAGGAAATGGATCGCGCGCATAGACAACATTGATATTTTGAATCCCCACTGGTGGTGCAAGCGCGAGCAGCACTTGAGTACGCGTGGAATCGAAGGAAAACGGGGTATCAACTAAATTGACATACACGTGCACTTCGCGATCTCTACGGGTGCTGTCTTCGAGCCAGAGCTGTGGCGCAGGGAATGCGAATCGAAGGCCATCACCATCGAACAACGAATCGGCCGCGAACGATTTCACGGCGAACATGACATGAAGCCTCATGCCCTTCGATTTCAGAAATGCGGCATCAGCAAATACGGCTGAGAAGTCATACACCCCTTCTGATGTTTCGATGTCTCGAGGTGCATAGCGCCGAGACATTCCTCTTACGGCTTCAAGCAAACCCGGCAGCGCTGGCCTGCCTTCACAAAGACCGTGACCGGTCTCACAATCGAGCAACAGCGCATACATGCTTTGTACTGTATTGGCGACCTGACTGCCTTCACGCACAGTGATGTAGTGCCCTGGCGACGCCAGCGCTTCATTCTCAAGAGAGAATTCAATCACATCATTGGAAACGTCCATCACCTCAGTACCAAACGTGTATTTCCATGAAGAATCGCTGAGCGATTCAATATTGACGATGTCGTCAGTGATGTCCTTCCCATTTTTTCTCACTTCGATTCCGAAGAAGGGCGCATTCACAATCAATTCTTGATCCGCAAAAACGGTGAGCGTCTTCGCGCTGGTCGAGAAATGGTCCCACTTCGCGGGCTGGCATTGCGCACAGCTCAACAACAGACACATGACGACGGGGAGTCTTCGGTTCCAAACGAACGCAACATTCTTCACGGTAACCCCTCTACTTCACTTCGCATTCAGTGCGTCCGGTACCAGCATGCGGGCCATCGCGAGGGGGTTTTTGACTCCCTGCCCCACAAACCAGGCAGTCGCTGTGCGGACATTCGCTTCGCCAGCAGCGCCTCCTTGTGCTTGCCCCAGGCGCATTCTCGTCGCGGCCGCGAACAAGGCCATCTCTTGTTCCTCAAACAAACGCAGCGCTGACCACAAGGGCTCGAGAGGAGCTGGGCTTGCCAGCGCCCGAATCATCGTCGCTAAGGCAACCGCCCAGCCTGCCCGCTCGTCTTCGAGCTTCTTCGCTTGTCGAAGCGCTTCGTCAATTCGACCTGAGGCGACCAAAACGCGTGCGAGCAAGGAGCGCGCTTCAATGCGCACATTTTGAATGGTGAGCAATTGAGACGACTTCAACAAACTCCAGCAATTGAGAAGGCGCTCGGCGCTCTTCGCCGTGTCGCCCAAGTAGAGATCGATCATCGTCTCTGACAGAGCTGCCCAATAATGTTGAAAGTGAAAGCTTCGCGTTGACCAGCCTGCCATGGCATTGGCGACTGCGGCCCGGGCTCCTTCGGCATCATCAGCCACCAGCAAGGCCACATTGGCGAGGCCACATCGCAAGCTGGTCAATGCGTATCGATCATTTCGATCTTCCGCTTCGCGAATAAGGGCCGGCACCCTCACCGTCAGCGCTGACATGTCACCCAAATAGAACAGCGACCACACTGAGAAGAGCCGTGCATTGGCGGCCTCCCAACTCACCGTCGCGCCCACTTCGGCGAAGCCACGCTCTGCTTGCCCCGTCAGCTGAGCGGCTTCGCGCCATCTCCCCACGAGGAATCGGGTCAACCCTGCGCAGAAGTCAACCAACCCCAGCAAAGTGCCATCGTTGATGGTGTGCGCCAATTCGCGCGCCCGTAAAATCAAACGAGCTGCCCTGCGCTCTGCATTCAAACCACTCGTGGCTACGAAGGCCGCTTCTGCAGCCAAGGCCCGCGCTACCCGCCGTGGCTCACCTGCATCAAGTGCCAGCAGCAGCTGTCGCGACTGAAAACTTGCTCCTCGAATGGTGTCGACCATCGACAGGCCGATCGACACGGACCAGCACGCATCGATACGTTGCAATACTTTCGGGTGCACTCGCTCTTCTGGCGTTTCGACAAACGAAAAGCCGCGCACCCACAAATGCAATCGTCGCAAAGCCAAGGCCATCAGAGCCCGACGCGGAGTTCGTGCCAGATGCATGCCCAGCGCTTCGAGCACCTGATTCACTGCAGAGAGCCCTTCGTCAATGTGGCCACTGCGCAACAATTGTTCGGCACCCAAGCGCCGCAGTTCGAGCGATTGTTGGCCCATGACGGGCGTGATGCCAGGTTCGGAAAGCGCCAATTCGTAGGCGCTTGCAGAAGTTTCCCCTCGGCCGGCGCTGGCCCACGCGTCGGCAGCAGCCACCCGCACGTCTCGACGACGCCGGTCGTCGCCGGCCATCAGTTCCAACGCGCGCTCGAAGAGCACGCCCGCCCGCTCAAAGGCCAACTGTTCCACCGCGCGCTTGGCCGCTTCGAGCGTCGCATCGGCCGCTCGTTCAACCAGACCCGCCGCGCCGAGATGCCAAGCGACTACATCGATGTCTCCTCCGGCGCGCAAGCCTTCAGCCAACCGCGCATGCAGCTCTCTGGTCTGCTCAGGGTCAATCGCATTGACCACCGTTTCACGAATGCGATCGTGCCAGGTCTCGATGCGATCATCGTGCATTCCACCGATCAAATGCATGGCTTTGAGCATGTTGACCGTGTCGACATCAGAACCCGGTAAACCCGCTATCGACGCTGCTACCTTTTCTGAAATGGGAGCGCCCGCCAAAGCCACCACACTGAGCAGTTTTCGCGCGTGAAGCGGCAAACTCTCGAAGCGAGACAGCACCACGTCTTCGAGCCGAACTTTTCCCGAGACCGCCGCGAGCTGCTGCAACAAAAATGGGTTTCCTCCAGATTCCCGTGCAATCACTTCGGCCCGCGCCGCATCACCAACCGTCTGATGCGCGAGTTGTTGGCATTCTTTTTCGTTGAGCGCTTCGAGGCGCATCTCGGTTGCCGCCAGAGAAAGCCCTGCCAAAGGGTTTGATTCTGTGCGCGAAATGGTGAGCAATAACACCGCCGGCGCGTCAGGAGCACGCAACACCTCGTCAAGCACTTGAGCGCTATCGCTATCGCCCCACTGCACGTCGTCAATCACCATCACCACGGGAACGCGGTCGCTCATTCGGGCCAACAACTCACGCAAACCCAAGATGCCGCGACGGCGCAGTTCTGCCGCCTCTTTGGCCTCGCGAACCGGAGCCTCACGAAAAGCGCTCACTCGCCCCAGCGTGGGAAACATGCGAGTCAACGCCGCTGCATCGCGAGGCAATACGGCGTCAACTTTTTCGGGCGGAAGCTCGCTCAAATGCCTCGCCAAAGCATCCATGACGCTGTCGAGCGCCTTAAATGGAACTGACTCGCGCTCGTAGCACCGGCCGCGCAACACCACCCCACCCACTTCATCTAAGAAGCGACGCACCAGGGCCGACTTACCGATGCCAGAGGCGCCTCTGAGCCGCACATAGCGCGCTTGACCGTGTCGGCTCGTAATCAGGGCCTGGCGCAGCACTTCGATCTGCTCGATGCGGCCTACGAATGAAGTCACGTGTTGCGGCACGAAGACCTGAGCTGAACTCGCACCGAAAAGTTCCAGCAATTCTCTCGCACCCGGGCGCTCGGCCGCTTCTCGTTTGAGCAAGCCCACGCAGATGGCGTCGAGTTCTGCAGGCACTGAAGGGTTGAGTTCACGAGGCGATGGCGCCGGCCTTCGTTGTTTGTCGAGAAGCACCTGCATGGCCAAACCGTCAAAGGGCACTCGGCCAGTCAACGCTTGAAACAACATCACTCCGACGGCGTACCAGTCAGATGGAGGCCCAACCACGCCCGAACTCGCCTGCTCTGGCGCCATGTAATTGGCGGTGCCGACGATTGAATTTCCCGAGCGTTCAGAAATGCTTTGGGCAGCTTCCAAATCAAGGACCAACCCAAAATCGAGAATCACCACCCGACCGTCGAGCGCGATCATCACATTCGAAGGCTTGAGATCTCGATGCAGTTGCCCTTTCGAATGGAGAAAAGAAACCCCTGACACCAGTTGGCGAAACGCCATGCGCAGTCGGCTCACATCGAAATGCCCCGACGTGCTGCCGGCGCGAACCGTGACGTCGAGTTCCGCAGTCGCGGCGCCTCGTTGAACGAGATCTCCCGGGCGAACCCAGGTTAAGAAATCGACACCTTCCACCAATTCAAGAGTGAAAAACCAGGCATCGCCCTCGGCACTCAATTCGTACAACGAGACCAAATTCGGGTGCCGCACATCGGCCAGCGAGCGAAATTCGCGCTTGAGCCGAACCAGCGATTCAGCGTCGTGACGCTGCAACACTTTTAAGGCGACACGACGGCCACTCTTTTCGCGATCGAGGGCCTCATAGACAACCCCCATGCCACCGGCACCCAGTTCTCGAACGACTTCGTAGCGAGCCGTACCCCGAAAGGTGTCCACTTCGGCGTCCTAAATCTTTTTTCGAGTCTTGGTGAGCCCGTAATTTTGCAAGCGACTGACCAGCGTGCGCCGACTCACACCCAGCATCTCAGCCGCCTTGGTTTGGTTGCCAGCGGTGACCTCAAGGGCTTCGAGTACTGCCCGCTTTTCTGCCGCTTCGCGCTC
>JAYUVR010000169.1:0-2621 GCA_043753955.1 Archangium sp.
GCGAGCTTGCCTTGAGCGCCTTGCCTAAAGTTGCCTTCCCGAGCCAGTCCACGGTATGGGGAGCGGTACTTTTCTGCTTGGCCCGGGTACGACATGAACATGATGCTCGTCCTGCTGGTGTTGGGGACGCCGACCGTTGACAGCTTTGTTCGGCCTGAGGTGAGTGCGAGCTCGCGCGCAGCGCCGACTGTCGGCCTTTTCCCGATTTGGGAAAACACGGGCGTCGTTCTCGGGCACGCGCATTTGGCTTTAGGCGTTACCCAGGTTGCAGGTGGCATCAAAGATAGAATTCACATCGGGCTCAACCCGCTTCGGTTTGCTTTTCGAACACCGAATATCGGGGTGAAAGTGGCCCTCTTTGCCAACCCCTGGCTGCGCGTCGCTGTTTCCCTTGATGCCCTGTGGTTGATGCCGGGCTCGAGCGATGTATTTTCCACTTCGAATATTTCAACCCGGCTCGACCTTCGAGACAAAGGCCAGTTTGCTTTCCCTGTTGCGTTGAGCGGCTCTTTTGCCCTCGGCAGCGAGGTGATGCTGCACGCGACCGTGACGGGTTTGACGACCTATTCCAATCGAACTGATGCTTGGCTTGGGGTTTCTGCCGTGTGTGAATGGCGGCCGCTGAACCATCACGCGATTTCGGCGCATCTGACTGAGGTGGGGCTCTGGAGACATGACTTCGTGCAATTCGGAGGTTCTTACCGCTACCAGCGCGATATTTTTGAGGGCCGTATCGGGGTGGCGTATCAACTCCGTACCGAAGGGGCTTTGGTCGTGCCCAGTCTTTTTCTGGGCGTAGAGCTGTGAATGGAAGAGCGCTCTTTCACATCGTGACGCTCGTCGCGCTGACACACTGTGATTGGGACCAACGAGCCCTGCTCAACAGCATTCCCGTCGCACCTGATTCGAAAGCCCACCCTGCCCTTCATGTTTTTTTAGGCGTCGACGGCGTGTCTCGAGAAGCCCTCGACGAAGCCAGACTGCGCGGCGCATTTTCTGATTTTTCTGTTTCCACCCTGGTGCCCATATTTCCAGCGACCAGCGACGTGAGTTGGACCCGAATCTTAAGAGCCCCTTCAATCAAAGGGTACGAGCTCACGTACTACGATGCAAAACGCGACCTGGTCGAAAACCAAGGGCTGAGCGGACTTTTGGGCCACGCCATACCCGCTGCTACTTTTGACAAAAACTTCCCTTACTACCGAGCCTTCGAATTTCGAGGGACGGGTTATGTCGACGCGCTCGAAGATTACGCTGACCCCATCAATGCCTTCACAGGTGCTTTAGAAGAGCTCTTCTCTTTACTGAGCGCCCGAGTCGGTCGCGCCGACGTATCGACAGGCTATTTGGTCGAACCCGACATCGCAGCCCATGCGTTGAATCGAGAAGTCGTGGTGCAGATGTTGGTTCAACTCTCTCAGCGCATCACCGCATTTGAAGACCGCCACGTAGGCTTTAACGTTACTTTTACACTGGTGAGCGACCACGGGTCTGACCACACCTTTAAAACCATCGACGTCGTCCCGCAGAGCATCGCGCAGCACGTCGGGCTCACTACGGTATCTTCTCTCGCTGCCGTTCAACAAACGACCCAGCCCAGTGCAGTCACCGTTGAGCATTCGCGAACGACGTACGGCGTGATGCATACCCTCAATGAAAAGGCTGAAGCCGTCGCCACGCTGGTCTCACGCGATGAAGTGGTTGACCTGGTCGTCGCGAGGGCATTGATTCCTGAACAAGCACCTTCGGCTACTCAATGGACAGCGGTGTACCGTGAAGGCACTCGCATTTTGCGTTTTGGGTACGACGAAGTAGCTAACACCTATTGGGTGGAACGCGATGGCAAGGCAGCCGACCTCGGTTTGACGCTGCCTTCGGGCACTGAACCCTGGGTCAGCGTAACCGACGCCGAGCAATTTGAAACGACAGTCGCGGGCCCCTACCCTGATCTCCTCTTTCGAACGCGCACTTCCCTCGAACCCCTTCGGCTTCGCTACCCTGCGCAGGTGATTTACTCACTCAAAGACACCGCTGTGATGCGCGGCATTCTCCTCCCAGGGAGCGTCGCTTTGGGAAGCAGCGGCTCGCATGGAGCCCTGGGAGGCGGCGGCAGTCGAGGCGTGCTTCTATCTCAAAACCAAGAATTACCCGCCTACGTGCGTGCAGATGACACGCTGAACTTTTTCCCTGACGTCGCTGCTTTCGTCGTTCACCGGCTTACACACTAAAGAAATTCAGTTCGATGTATGGCTTTGAAGTAACCCACCATATCGAGTGGCACCGGAGCCTTCAGCGAAAGCGCGTCGACTCTGAGTGCATACGCATGCAACAGGCAGCGAGAATCAAGGCTGCCTCCGTACAAACGGTCGCCTCGAATGGGAAAACCAATGCCTGTCAAATGGGCTCGCAATTGATGCGTGCGACCCGTTTGAGGAAAGAGCAACGCCACCGCCGCGTCTCCATCGTCTCCCACGCAGGTGAAATGCGTCAGCGCAGAGATGCCATTGGCCGTACGACTGGCACGCCAACGCCCGGGCCGTGAGGCATCTTTTGAAAGCGGCAAATCTATACGGCCTGAAGCAGGCAACCCAGCTGCAGTGATGGCCAGATATTCCTTTTCG
>JAYUVR010000170.1:0-6621 GCA_043753955.1 Archangium sp.
TCCAGCGACACCGACGGCGAGCTTCGCAAGGAAAGGACCCGCTCCTTTCATCACCTTCTCCACCCCTTCCATGGCAGCGCCCAAATGCACGCCAGCGACACTGGCCAAGCGG
Organism: Archangium sp.; assembly: GCA_043753955.1. Classification (GTDB taxonomy): domain Bacteria; phylum Myxococcota; class Myxococcia; order Myxococcales; family Myxococcaceae; genus Archangium_A. Next base: position 113 of record JAYUVR010000170.1, read on the forward strand.
GCGTTCTGGAGAGCCACAGCGGCCAACTCAGCCCCCTTTCGGCTCAAATCGGCGGTCGCGACCGACTCTTCGATGAAGTGATCCTGAACCGAGTCATCATGAGCCGATTTGTCCACCACGGTGGTGGGCTCCTCCGTCCGGAGGACCTGAACGCTCGCAGCCTGCGTATTTCGCTGGGGCGTGAGCATCGGAAGTCGACTGGAAATTTCCTTCGCCATAGTCGCATTATCGAACGTTTCGAGCCGCAGGTTGCTTCTGGAACTCAAATCCCGTAACTACCCCAGTAGATCAATGCCTTGCGTTGGCCGTTGTCGAGGCACCAGAGCGCTCGGGCTCGACAATCTATCCTCTCTCTACCCACAAAAAAGTCACCTCTTGAGCAAGCGGCGAAAAATGCCACTGGCTTGGGGCACTCTGAATACGATGCAACTCATCCCATACAAAATACCAAATAGGGCCAGCAATCCAAGATTGGTAGGCAGACGCGGAAGATTTGGGGGTGCGAAATAGTGGCCACCCCATTCATTCTCCACGAGCACGCTGGTTCCAAAGTGGTGACCGAGCCACATTTTGAGACCCAAGGTCGCGACACCTGCCCCGAGTGCTGCAGGCCATACTTTGAAGCCTTGTCGAGCCATTGAAGGAACTTCAACCAGGTACTTCTTCAATGCACCTCGAAGCCAAAGCATCTCAAGCCAAGCAGTAAAGCCAGTTGTAATGGTAATAAAGACAGCACCCAAATGTTCCGGCAAACCCAGTTGGCCCGGCAAAACTCTCACCGCGTAGTACCCAAACGCGATGCCCAATGAGACCCGAATGGCTGCCAATCGCAATGGTGTCTTCGTGTCTTTCAGCGCCCAAAAAGCCGAGGAATATAACCGCCCAGATGTCTGAGCAGACAACGCAATCCCCGAGCCGATGAGTAAGTACCAAGTGAAGCGAGAGTCAGCGGCGGTGAATTCGCCTGATTCAAGCAATGTCGCTGCAATGACATCACCCAAAAGAAGAAACGCGACTGCTGAAGGCACTACAAAAAATGCCATGCGTTCCAAACCTGCGCTCAATCGCTGTCGAATCGCTTTGGCTCGCTCTTCTTGAGTCTTCGTTGCATCGGCACTCATCTGCGGCAACTCGGCGGCTGAAATCGCCATCCCAAAGAGGCTCACTGGCAACACGGCGATGGTCTGGGCGTAGCTCAACGCCGAGACTGCTCGAACCGAGATGAGGGAAGCGTAGGCCATGTCGACCCAACTGCTGACTTGCACCACTCCCCGTGCCAACACGGCGGGCACAAAATTCGTCACCACTTGACGCACTGAAGGCGACTTCAGCGATAGATGCGGCGCAAAGCGGCCGAGACAAGCGAGCACTTTGGGAAATTGAACTGCGAATTGGGCCACACTTCCCACGACCGTTCCCCAAGCCGCCCACATGACGATGCGCTGCTGACTCTCTTCGCCGGCCAACAGCAGCCCAGCGATGACGCAGCCGTTCCACATCACGGGCGCCGCATAAGAGAGGAAAAACTGATGGTGGCTGTTGAGCACACCCAAACACCACGCGCTGAACACCAACATCCCCGTGCCGGGGAAGATGACTCGAACCAACGAAATAGTCAGTTCTCGCTCGGCTTCGTTCCAGCCTGGAACAAGAACGTCGACGAGAAGAGGTGCTCCCAAGACTCCGAAGGCAACGATTAAACCGACCAACAACGAGATGAAGCCAAATATGGCCCCCGCCACTTGCCGAGCTTCGTCATCTTCTTTCTGAGCGCGTAGAGCTGCATAAACGGGAATGAAGGAGGCTGAGAGCACCCCTTCTCCCAAAAGGTTTTGCAGCACATTCGGAATTCGAGTGGCTGCGCTAAATGCCGCGGCTTCAAGGCCATTGCCTAAAAAGTGCGCAAAGAGCGTCTGCCGAAGGAGACCAATGCAACGAGACAGCAAAATACCTGTAGCGATGAAGGCGGCGTTCCGACCACTGCTTTGCGGCAAAGAGCTCAATGTCGGCGACTGTATGTCGGTTTTCGTCGGTTGGCAGAAAGAGCGAGGCTTGACCCTCACGCCCAGGCACGCCAAACCGACACCATGAGCCGGATACTGGTCGTCGACGACGAAGCAAATCTCCGCAAGGTGCTCGCTGCGATTCTGCGCAAAGACGGTTACGAGGTCGCGGTGGCCGAAGACGGCGCTCAGGCGTTGGCTGAATTCGAGAAGAACGGAGCCGACGTCGTCATCACCGACTTGGTGATGCCCAAATTGGGCGGCATGGACATTCTCAACACCATTCGCGCGTTGCGCACCGATGTTCCCGTCATCATCATCACCGCTCACGGCACCGTCGACTCAGCTGTCGAGGCGATTAAGGCAGGCGCCTTCGACTACATCACCAAGCCCTTTGAACATTCTGAAATTCGCGCGGTGGTGGCCAAGGCCGCTCGCACGCATGAAGCGAATCAGAGGCACGTCGCTCCTGAAGGGAGCGCCAGAAAATCCATCGTCGGAGGCAGCTCTCGCATGGAAGAGCTCTTCAAAATCATCGACAAGGTGGCTGACACCCCATCGACAGTCTTGCTCACCGGCGAATCAGGTACGGGCAAAGAATTGGTGGCCACTGCCCTTCACCAAGGCAGTTCACGCAGAGACAAACCGCTCATCAAAATCAACTGCGCCGCAATACCCAAAGACTTGATGGAATCTGAACTCTTTGGCTATGAGCGCGGCGCGTTTACCGGCGCAGTCTCGAGCAAGCCAGGCCGCTTCGAACTGGCCGACGGAGGCACCCTTTTCCTCGATGAAATCGGTGAAGTGCCGTTGGAAATGCAGGTGAAGCTGCTGCGCGTGTTGCAAGAGAGCGAATTCGAACGCGTCGGTGGCATCAAGACCACTCGCGTCGACGTGCGTCTCATCGCCGCTACCAATCGCGACTTAGAAAAAGAAACCGAAGCGGGCCGCTTTCGAAAAGATTTGTTCTACCGACTCAACGTCGTGCCCATCGTGCTGCCACCGCTGCGAGACCGAAATGACGATATTCCCCGGTTGGTGGTGCACTTCATTGAAAAGTACAACAAACGTCTCAACAAGAAGATTGAAGGCATCTCGGAAGAAGCGCTGGTGCTGCTTCAGGCTTGGCCTTGGCCTGGCAATATTCGCGAATTGGAAAATTTGATGGAACGGGTGCTGCTGTTTGCTGACGGCCCTCGAATTGAAGCGAAAGACTTACCTGAGGGTGTGCGCGGAGGCATGCAAGCTGCGCCTTCGTTCGCCGCGGGCATGCCGCCCTCGCTCGGTGAAACGCCGCTCAAAGATTTTCTTAAGCAGAAGCAGGCTGAAATCGAAAAAAGTTTCATCGTGCAAGCGCTGGCGAAGACTGAAGGCAATGTCACTCGCGCTGCCAAACTGCTGCAAATCAGTCGCAAGTCACTGCAAACCAAGATGAAAGAATTTGGTCTGCGCGACGAATCACCTCCTACAGAAGAATGAACCGGCGCAGAAGTCGATGCCGCCCTCGACTTGCTCAAAAATGTCTCGACCGACCTCGACGCTCATGCTCAAGCGGCGGTGTTGCTTGCGCTTGCCGTGGAATGAAGTTTGTGTTCGACCTCTCGCTACAGGACTGTGGCAGAAAACTCGCAAGGTAAAGCCAGCTTCCGTAGGGTGAGCCGTCGCACACATCAGGAGAGTCTTTCATGCCCGAAATGCCCACGCTGGGTGCTCCACCAAAACAAAGCCCCCTCATTCCCATGGCGATCACCGCCGTCGTCGTCGGCTGTTTGACGGGCGGTATTTTCTGGTTCAGGGGCCCAAATGCTGAGCCCACTCCGACTGAGAAAAATGACGCGGCCGCTGTTGTTCCTGCGGGCGACCCCACGGCGCAAGTGGCTCCCGTCGATTTGCCGACTTCTCCCGTGTCGAACCCAGAAGCGGTGCTCCCTGCTGTGGTCGCGGAAAAGCGCCAGGGAATGCGCGCTTTCCAGGTGCGCATCAATGGCCCTCTTGAATCCACCATCATCAACTCTGAAGGCAAAGAGGTCGGCGCTCCGCTGACTCAAGTGGTCAATCGCTCGTTGGTCTGGTGGATGCGCGTACCTCAAGAACTGGTCAAAGGAGACACTCTTGCCGTGGTGTACGAGACACGCGACGGGCAAGAACCGCTGGTGCACGCCGTTCGCTTCGAAAGCCAAAGACGGGGCCGCATCTTCGAGACGTACCGCTTTCAATCACCCGATGGTTCCGCCCGTTATTACCAGCCTGATTTTACCGAGCTCGAAGAGCGTTTGATTGATGCACCGCTTGATACGTACGAGCAGGTGACTTCGCTGTTGCGAGACGGGCGCAAACACAAAGGCGTCGACTTTAAAACGCCCGTGGGCACGTCGATTAAGGCACCTTTCGACGGAGTGGTGACGCGTAAGAATTGGAACTTCAGAGGCAACGGCAACTCGGTTGAAATACGCGAAATTGGAGGGCAAGGCCGTCTTGCCATGTTCCTTCACCTCTCGGAGGTCCCCAAGACGCTCACGGCAGGACAACACATCAAGCGCGGCGAAGTCTTTGCGAAGTCAGGCAACACGGGCCACAGCTTTGCCCCACATCTTCACTATCAGTTGATGAAAGGAGACAAGGTGATTGACCCCTTCGTCTCGCACGAGACTAAGCGCATCAGTCTTCCTGCCGCTGAACGTAAGGCTTTCGAAGCGCGCATGGGCGAGCTCAAGGCGCTGATTCCCACCATGGCAGTGGCTGGCGGTTGAACTCAATGAATCGACTGTGCTTTGTTTTTCTCTCGCTCCTGAGTGTTTCAGTCTCGGCGGCTGAGCTGACTCGAGTGGCCTCGTCCTTCGAAGAGAAGGACGCGTTTGGCATGTTCGTCGATTTCACCTTCGACAGGCTCTCTGACAGCGCCGTTTTGGTTCGCGAGTCGTACCAAGGTGGAGAGCTCACCGATGTCACCGAGCTGAACTATCAAAAATACGAAACCAAATTGGGCATCGATGTCAGCCTCGGCATCTACAAAGATCTCGAATTGCACATCGGCGTGCCCATCGTGTTTCAGCAAGATCGAGAGTGGACTTTCGTCAAAGGCACTGACGCCAACAACAGCACGGTGTTTCGCAACTGCATTCTCGATCCCCAAGGAACCGTGTGCGGGACCCCGGGAGCTGGGCAAGGTCGACTGTTTGACGTGCCTGCAAACAGCTACCGCGGCGGCTTAGGCGATTTCACTTTTGGCATCGCGTGGAATGCCTTCGTGCAGAAGAAAGACCCAAGCAAACCGAATTGGACTTTGCGCTTTGACTACACCGCGCCCACCGCCAATCTGCTCAACCCCAGCAAAGCCACCAGCTCGACCCAGCGCGGGGCGATTGGCGACAAAGTGCATCGATATACCTTCAGCACCGCCGTCTCGCGGCAGCTCAATCGCGTCATCGAGCCTTACTACGAGATGCACTACACCCTCCCCTGGCTTGGGCCCGGCTTCTATTCGAATTGCGACGACGCCTCGGCCGACCGAATGGGTCACCCAGAAAATTGTGGTCAATCTGTCTGGAATCGCACCGAGACGGGCACCCGCCCTGCCCATACCGGAGGCGTTCTTTTGGGGGCAGAAATCACTGTCTTCGAGCGAGAAGATCGACACCAAAGACTCAGTTTCGATATTCGCGGCTTTCTGAATTACACCTCGGAAAGTCGCGCCTATAACGAGCTGTCTGATCTCTTCGGCAAGTTGTTGACCAGTTCAGATTTCGGTCAATACGGAGGCCAAGTGGGCTTCGTCGGCCAAGCCGCCGACTTCATCAAGCTGCGTGCTTCGACTTCGTTTGCTTACAACTCTGAGCGCTTTCTCACCAGCGAAGGGTTGGGCAAAGACTTGTCTGGCAATGGCACCGTCGATATCGACACCGACACGCTCGAAAACAACCCCAACTTCGACGCCCGAATCGATCGCGTGGGCCATCGCTTTCGAATTCAAGAACAGTTTTTGTTTCGAATTCAAGTCACCGCGACCTTCAATTTCTAAAATTTTCTATTCCGGCAACCAAAGCTCTGAGAGTTCCAGTGGCGCTGCTTCGAATGGTTCAAGGTAGACCGTGTCGTCGCCTCCGCAGGTTTGAGTCAGCAGCCATCGCTGTTGTTCCAAACGATAGGCCTCAATGAGTTGCGCCACGGGATCGACCAACCAGAGGAAAGCGATTCCGTGGCGAGCGTAGGACGACATCTTCACCATGCGATCGAAGCGAAATGTTGAAGGAGACAACACTTCGCAGACCCAGTCAGGAGCTAAGGAGAAGAATGCCTCTGCGGGGGGCTTAGGGAGTCGTTCTCTTCTCCACGCGGCCACATCGGGAACCAAAACGTCATCGCCCAGGTGAAGTTCTGGTTCCACACAAAGGGACCACTCATTATTGCGTCGCCCAAAACGCGAACGGAGCTCGCTGATCAGCGCACTGGCGGCCATCCCATGCGCATTTCCCGACCGAGGCATCGCGTACAGCGCACCTTCGATGA
>JAYUVR010000171.1:0-5491 GCA_043753955.1 Archangium sp.
GCCGCTCGCGTATAGCCTTGGTGATAGGCCCTGAAGGTTCAGGGAAATCGACCTGGCTTGAATCGCTCGGTGCTCAGCGCGATGTTCGTCGCATTGAAGTGACTGGTGCCTTGAGCGCTCAAGAAGAAGACGAAGTGTTGAACTGGGTGAAGTCAGGTTCACGCAGCGTCTTTTTCGTGCTGCGGGCCCCAGTGCCTATTCCAGCGTTGGTGCTGCAGGGTGAAAATGGGGCCGAACCGCTGCATGACACACAGACATTGGTTGATTCTGTGCCTCATCTTTCCCCTCGATTGTTGGCCAAAGTTGATACCGTTTTTTCGTTCGAGCTTCCGTCGTCAGATGAGCTCCGACAGTTGGCCGTGGTGGTGGCGCAGTCGCAGGGGGTGTCTTTGCCTGAGTCTGCGCTCGAGCAGATCGTCACACTTTCGCTGCGCGCAGAACGCGGAGCGCATGAACTGGTGACACTCTTGACGCGAATCTCGCCGGGGAAATACACGCTTTGAACGCTCAAGTGCAATGGCATCAACTCGGCCGGGTCGAGTATCTCGATGGGCTGGAGCTCCAGCGGCAATTTCAAGAAGCGCGTCGAACAAACGCTTCACCCGACACGCTGCTCTTGCTCGAACACCCACCTATTTTGACCTTGGGCCGAGGCGCCAGCAGCAGCAATATCTTGATGTCTCAGCCTCAACTCCATGCGGTTGGAATCGAGGTGTTTGAGACCGATCGAGGAGGCGACGTCACCTACCACGGGCCAGGCCAAATCGTGGGCTACCCGCTGATGTTTCTTGAGCCCGGGCGACAAGACGTACGTAAATATGTGCGCGCGCTTGAAGAGCTGATCATTCGCACGCTGGCTGACTTCGGCATCATCGGCACTCGAATCGAAAAGTGGCCTGGCGTTTGGGTGACGCAGAGTCGTCGAGGAGGCCCGAGAAAAATTGCGGCCCTCGGGGTGCATCTTTCACGTTGGTACACCAAGCATGGCTTTGCTCTCAACGTGTGCCCCGATTTGAGCCACTTTGACCTCATTGTCCCCTGCGGCATTCGCGAAGCCGGAGTCACGTCAATGCGTGAAGAGCTCAGTGCCGAAGTGTCGGTGCCCGGGGTGGAACAGAGAATTGTGCATCATTTTCAAAGTGTTTTTGAGTGTGAAATGGTGCGCGCTCCAGAGCCGTCTCGAACAGTCTGTGTGGTGGTCACCCGAGACGATGGAGCAGTTTTGCTCCTCAAGCGAGTACCTGAGCGCGGTGGTTTTTGGCAGCCCGTGACGGGGAAAGTTGAAGTTTTCGAGACCCCTGTTCAGGCAGCGCAGCGAGAGTTAAAAGAAGAAACTGGCTTTGAGGCGCCGCCCGTCTCTCTCGATTACGAGCACGTCTTCGCTTTGGGTAGCGAGAATCCTCCGATTTTGACGAGAGAAACCCCTTTCCGAGTTCAGGGTCAGAATTGCTCCCCAATATTGGGCTCAGAGCACGAAGAGTGGGGGTGGTTTCGGCCCGACGAAGCGATTTTGAAAGTGTCTCACCCAGGTTTGGCCAGAGCAATCGCTCTCGCATGCAAAAGCTAAAGAAAAAAAGCGCAACTTGTGAAAGGCCTTCGCGATAACGGTGCTGTCCACCTCGTTTTGCAAAGGGAAATTCGATATGGCCGCCACCGGAATCAACAAGCTCGTAGCATCACTTGCTCTTCGTGGAAGCCACGAGGGGTGCCAAGACATCAAAGCCAAAAAAGTCGCTCGCCACTCCGAAATTGGCGCGCACGCAAAAACCCAGTTGAAGGAAATGACGAAGGAAGATGGAAGTGAGACTGAACTTCGAATCTGCGAAATCGAAGGAGAGTCGCGAGTCGTCGTCGCCAAGATGAAGACCACCGCGAAAGGCGACAGTTTTACGACCCACGTCGAAGGTCGTATTTTTAGCCTGCGAGACGGAAGCGGAAATGATCAGCTGATCGATTCGTTCAGCCGCACGCTCAGCCTCAACGTGAAGTGAAAGCGTCAGCCCGCTTTGGCCTCAGAATCGTCGTCATCTAAGAATTCAATCAAATGACCTGAACGATCTCTCTTGGTCTTCAAATAGTCGACGTTGAGCGGGTTCGTCATGGTGCGTGAAGGCAGTCGCCGCCGTACAGGAATACCCTCATCAACCAACCCGGCGATTTTGAGCGGGTTGTTGGTGATGAGGTCGGCACTCTTGACGCCCAGGCTGCGCAACATCTCAGCGGCCACGTCATACCGTCTTAAGTCATCGGCAAACCCAAGCTTGAGATTGGCTTCGACGGTATCGAGACCCTTTTCTTGCTGCAGTGCATACGCGCGAATCTTGTTTCCCAACCCAATGCCGCGGCCTTCTTGCCGGAGGTACAGCAACACCCCTTTGCCTTGCTGAGCGATGAAGTCCATCGCGCGATCAAGTTGAGCTTTGCAATCGCAGCGCAGACTTCCAAACACTTCGCTGGTCAAACATTCAGAATGCAGACGAACCGGCACTCCCTCGTAGCCGTTGATGTCGCCTTTCACCATCGCCACGTGTTCTCGCCCGTCTCGCTTGTCTCGAAAGATGACGATCTGAAACGAGCCTCGTTCTGTCGGTAGTTCTGACTCGGCGTATCTCTCGAGCAGATGGGTGTGCTTGCGCGTCGGCAGAAGCTGAGGCTGATTGAGCGGTTTTTTGGGCTTCATCATCGTCACTGGTTTCCTGAGCGCGTCTTTAAGTTCGAGAAGGCGATGCACCATGCGTTTCACTGCTGTCATTCGTCAAGGTTGAGTGTCTTCGGGCCATCATCGTTACAGATGCGAAGCTTCAACAAAGGTTGCGCGTAAACCCACCCTCCATCCATGAAACGGGTAACAGTTCACAATGACTGCCAATTTCCAGGCCAGTCGACGAGGCGGGTAGGTCGATAAGGCAGGTTGCCTGTGCGGAACTCAGGGCTCCTGACGATTGCGTGCGCGTTGGAATGACCCAGAGCTCGGTGCCTCTCACTTCCCAACTTGCGCGAATGTAGTGACGAAGACCCGCTGCTTTGCTGATGGCGACTGCGGCACGGGCTGGCAAGCGGAGCGACTGCGACTCAAGGCCTTGAAGCGCTCGCAAGGCAGGCCGAACGAAGATATCGAAGGTCACCATCGCTGAAACCGGGTTTCCGGGCAGACCAAACACTAAGGTTGAACCGCGCTTGCCGAATGAAAACGGCTTGCCGGGTTTCATCGCGACTTTCCAGAAGTCGATTTCCACTTCGAGATTTAAGAGTGCTTCTCGAGTGAAATCTCGCTCGCCTACAGATGCACCAGCTGAGGTGATGAGCACGTCTGCCTCAAGACCGCGGGCGAGGAGCTCTTGGAGAGAGGTCAAAGAATCGGCAGCTCGTCCCAGTGGCATCGGCACGCCTCCAGCCCGACGGACCAAGGCTGCAATGACGGGAGAATTGGTATCTACCGTCTTGCCAGGTTCGACGTTCCCTATGTCACACAGCTCATCGCCACTGGCGACGATGGCCACTCGCGGCCGACGATGAACCATCACGCGGTTAATACCCTGCGCCCACAAAATGCCTGCGTCAGCGATGGTCAGTTCTTTTCCGCTCGGAAGAAGGAGCTCTCCTGCGACGACATCTTCTCCGCGTGCACGCACATGAGTGCCGAGCTCGATGGGCTCGGTCACTTCAATCAGCTGCGGTGAAATCACTTGAGCCTGCTCCTGCATCAACACGGTGTCGGCGCCCTTGGGCAGAGTGCCTCCAGTCATGATGCGCGCACACGTTCCCGCGGTGATTTCACACTGAGGAATGTCGCCGGCGAAGACGGTCTCGAGCACTTGGAGACGAGTGAGCGCGCGCGTATCAGCGGCTCTGAGGGCATAGCCGTCCATCGATGCGTTGTCGGTTGGAGGGAGCGTTCTCTGCGCTGAGACGGCCGCCGCGAGCGCACGGCCCACGGCTTCTTCGATGTCGACCTCGTGGGCCGAAAGCGGTTGAACCCGAAGCGCAATGCTCTTTTTCGCCTCGTCTACAGAGATAAGTGCCATCTGCTTATCCAATGGCTTATTTCAAGCTTGAAAACCAATAGGAATTGCAGGGATTTGGGTTGACGAAACCCCAGGACATCGGCTATGGAGCGCGGCTCCCCAGCTCAAGGAGCCAGCGTTGGCCAAGAAGAAGGCGAAACCCGCTGCCGCGAAAAAGAAGACCAAGCCTGCTGTCGCCAAGAAGGCGAAGAAGGCCCCTAAGAAAGTGGTGAAAGCAGCTAAAGCCTCGAAAGCAAAGGGGAAACCATCTAAAGTAGCCAAAGCAGCGCCAGCAGCCAAGGTGGTCAAGTTGCCTCTTCCGGCGCCGTCGGTGAGTGCTCCGTCGAGGCGTGCTGACGGTTGGTTGGGGCCATTGCCCGACAAACCGCTTCCTCGATCGACCAAGCTGCCGGCTGAAGCCACGCTACTCACCAAGCGCGAGATGGAACAGGCGCTCACGGTGGGTGAACGAGGGGTCATCGGCGAAGGGAGTATGAAGGGCAGACTCATTCTGTACCAAGGGTTTCCCTATTTAGAAGTCATCGGCCGCGACAAGCGCGAGCTCTTTTTCTTGTTGCAGGGCCCTGATCAAGAAGTGTTGCCGGCGTACGCGGATCACAAAGTCTCTGTCTCTGGGCTGATCAAGCGTTTCCACAATTACGGCGGCTCGGTTGATGTGCGGAAGTATTCAGCCAAGAAGCCAGAAGCCGAGGCGCCTCCAGAAGTTGAAGAGCCTGAGGCCGCAAAACTGCGCTTGCTGTCACCTGGCGAGGTCGCGACGATTGCGAACCCCGGCATGTCGGTGGGCGTCAAAGGCTTTGCCACGCTTCGTGGTCGGCTCGAGATGAATGCTGAAGAATATTACTTGGTGGTCTCAAACCCGGGCACTCGACAGCAGGTCGCATTTACGCTCGAGGGCAAGACCGTCAAAGGGCTGAGGAAGTTCATCGGTGAAGTGGTGGTCGCGACCGGAATCGTGGAAAAAGCGACGGGCTGGGGCGGGCGCATCGATTGTGAATCGTGTGATCCGCGGGCTCCTGAATACCCGCCGGTGGCTCGAGACAGTATCGAAGTACAGGAAATTGAAGCCTCCGGCACCGGTGCGACGCGTGAAGTGACGGTGAAGCTCAATCACGGGCTCACGGTGAAGCTGCCTGAAAAACAAGGGCACGTGTGGGCCATCGAACCGCAAACGGCCAAGCGTGTGAGCTTGCGTGAAGTCAACGTGCATCACCCCACTTCAGGTTCTCCTGTCCGCGAATTTTTCTTCACGCCTCGAAACCCCGGGGTGCAAGAAGTCGAATTCTTCTTGGGCAAGGTGCACAACCCGATGCAGGTGGCGCGCACGTTCAAAGTGATCGCCAACGTCAAATCGATGGAGTTCGCTTCGTGAGTTCCCTCGTGCTCACCAGGCTCTTGGCAGTCTGGTGGGGCGCGAGAGTGAGAAGGGGTGCTGGGAGGCCACTTTGGGTTTGAGATGGCACCGC
>JAYUVR010000172.1:0-36810 GCA_043753955.1 Archangium sp.
CGAGCAACGTCGCGGGCAAAGGTACGATAAGGATCGCGAGGATCCCCAAAACCACCATCGCTAAAACCGCTTCAGCTGGAACCCGAGACTGGCCGGGAATTGCGACGCTCACCGCCTGCCATTGAGCAAACGCTGCACCACAGGGCGAACCCGAGTCATGGCGAACTGTTGAGTCGCAAGCTCGGGGTAGAATTCCGGTGTCCACCCAGACTCGACGTCAAGAATCCGACTGGGACAATGACCCATGCCAGCGCCTTGACGACGAGGTGTTGAAGCTGTGTTTGATCTCTCTTCGACACAGAAATGAAATCACTAAAGGGCTAGGTTGTCGCACATGAAAACCAGAGCGATTGCCGCCTTCGCCGCAGATCAAAAATTGAGCCCCTTCGAACTCGAACGGCGCGAGCCAGGGAGCAAAGATGTGCAGATCGAAGTTCTCTTTTCAGGCATTTGCCATTCAGACATTCACCAAGCGAGAGGCGAGTGGGGCAGCTCGAAATACCCCATGGTTCCAGGGCACGAAATCATCGGCCGAGTGCTTTCGGTGGGGGCGGAAGTGCGCAAGTTCAAGGTGGGTGACATCGCTGGCGTCGGTTGCATGGTGGACTCGTGTCGTACCTGCACCCCTTGTGCTCAAGACCATGAGCAGTTCTGTCAGCGCAGCCCAGCCTTTACCTACAATTCCACCGAGATGGACCGCACGACGCCCACCTATGGCGGGTATGCGCGACACATCGTGGTGACAGAGCATTTTGTACTCAAAGTGCCACCAGGGCTGCCTTTAGAAGGCGCTGCGCCGCTCCTGTGTGCGGGTATCACCACCTATTCGCCTCTGCGTCAGTGGAACTGCAAAAAGGGTGACCGAGTCGGCGTGGTGGGCCTGGGCGGCTTAGGCCACATGGCGGTTAAGCTGGCGAACGCGATGGGCGCAGAGGTGACCATTTTGTCCACTTCGAAAGCCAAAGAAGCCGATGCACTGAAGCTGGGCGCTCGTACGTTTGCGCTGACGACTGATCGCTCGGTACTCAAGGGTCTGGCAGGTCAATTTGATCTGTTGATCGACACGGTTTCGGCTCCGCATGATCTGAATTTGTATTTGAGTTTGCTCAAGCCCTTCGGCGCAATGACCATGGTGGGCGCATCGCCTCAGCCACTTCACTTTCAACCGTTCTCATTGATTTCCAACAATCGCCGTTTGGCAGGCTCAAACATTGGCGGCATCAAAGAGACTCAAGAGATGCTCGATTTTTGTGCGCAACATCAGCTGATGGCTGATGTCGAAGTCATCGCTGCTGAGCAAATCAATGAGGCCTACGAGCGAATGCTCAAAAATGATGTGCGCTACCGCTTTGTCATTGACGCATCGACCATTTAGCCATTGCCCGCTTTGGGGCTATTGCTGGGAACCGCAGTGCCCACGCGACCGGTAAGCCGGTAGACGAAGGCCAAAATGGCGGCCACCGCTTTGTACGTATCGGCGGGCACCGCACCGCCCACTTTGACTTTTTTGTAGAGCAAACGCGCGAGCGGAATGTCTTGCACGATGGCGATGCCGTTTGAACGCGCCGCCTCGCGCATGGCTTCAGCTAAGACGCCTTTGCCTTTGGCGAGAACTCGTGGAGCTCCACTTTCATCTTTGCGATAGCGAATGGCGATGGCGATGTGCGTGGGGTTGACTAAAAGGACATCAGCCTGTCTGGTTTCAGCCAGAGCGTTTCGTTTGACCAATTCACGATGTCTCCGCTTTCGCATTCCGCGGATCATCGGGTCGCCTTCGTCTTCTTTCATCTCGCGCTTCACCTCTTCTTTGGTCATGCGATGCTTCTTGTTGTGGCGCCAACGCATGAGGGCGTAATCAGCCGCGGCAAACAGCGCGAGCAACCACACCGCACGCGAACTGATCTTCCACAGACCCGCGAAGAGACCCGAGAGCGCGTCACCGGGCGCTGCGAGGCCGAGCTTTTGTACCGTGAGCAGCTCACCCTTCAGAATACCCAAACACGCGTAGGCAATGGCGGCCACCTTGAGCAGGCCCATTCCCAAGTCGATCATGAAGTCTTTCGACGCCAGCCGAGTCAGGCGGCTCGTCGAGAAGACTCGAGAGAAATCAGGTGTCACCCGGTCTTCCCACATATGGGCCTTGGTTTGCACGAAGGTGAGAATGACCGCCCCGGCGGCCATCGCCACCAAGGCGGTGACGGTCGGAACGACGACGGGCAAAATCATCGAAGGCAGTGAGCCAAATGGAACGGTGGCGACCATCGATGTCGTCTCGCTCACCAGTCTGACGAGGCTCGCTTCAAGAGCCGCCGCCGTCCCTAAAAGTGCGACGAGGCCCAAGACGAAAGCGCCTGTGGTGACCATCTCGTGCGAGAGCGCGATGTCGCCTTGCTCAAAGGCCTGTTGAAGCCTGCGCTCGCTGGCGGCTTCGGTTTTCTGCTCTTGGTCAGTTTCCCCTTCGTCGGCCATGGCGGCTAGCCTCTCGAAAAGACGGTCAAGGCGGCTTGAGCACACACGCGCGCTGCTTCTGGAGCGGCTAAATACATCGCGCCTCCGCCACAGATGATCGAAACGCCGAAGCCCAGGTTCGACAGCGACAACTGCGGAGAGGCTTTGCCCAGCAGCCCCAAGACGGCGTAACCAAACAACGAGGCGGCGAAGAGCGGGTAGGCCACCCGAATGGCCAAGGCTACCGCGAATATAATTTGCCTCACCATGGCCGACGAAAGGGTCATCACGTCGACCACGCCTCCCGGAGGTACCTCTTGGAGGCCTCGAACGACCCAGGCAATCGCTTCAGTGTGCACCCCGAGCGAGATCGCCACGCCCAAAGCGAGTGTGCCGTAGAGTTCACCGACGGTCGTAGATTCTGCACCGCTGTTGGGGTTGATCATTTGGCCAAAACCCAAACCCATGGCCGCGCTCGCCGTTTGTCCGCCGAATTGCGCGGCGTCGAGAAGAAGACGGGAAGACATGCCTGCAGCGATGCCCACCGCCATTTCTGAGAGAACCAGCCCCGAGAAAGACCCGAAATCTGACGGGACCAAAACCACGGGCATGCCCGCTGCTGAAAAGCCCAAAAATGAAATGACGAAAGCGAGCGCCGCCTTGATGCGCATGGGTATCAATCGAGAGCTGAGTATGGGCGCTGTACTCAGCAACGACGAGATGCGTATGAGCACCAGAAAGAAGCCCAGAATCAGGTTGAGGGGAATCATGATGACTACTCCCCCTACAAGGGAGGCGTACCCATACGCTCGATGGCAATGTGAAGAAATCGCGCCAGACGTTCCATCATCCAAGGCCCTAAGAAGATGGCGAGCAACACCACGGTTGCGATTCGAGGCACGGCTCCAACTGAGGGCTCTTGAATCTGCGTCGCCGATTGCAAAACGCCGATGACGAGCCCGACGAGGAGCAATGCGCCTAAGAGGGGGCCGCCGACGACGGCCAGCAAAGTCATTCCTTCTCGAAAGAGAGCACCCAGTGCGTCGCTGTTCATCCGAAACTCCGAATCAGTGATTGCACCAAGAGATGCCAGCCATCGGCGAGCAGAAAAATGCCGACCTTCAAGGGGAGCGACACCAAGGTGGGAGGCACCATCATCATGCCCAAGGCCATCAACACCGCACTGACCAAGAGATCGATGAGAAGCATGGGGATGAAGAGAAAGAGACCCATGCGAAATGCAGTGGTGAGCTCCGAGACCATGAAGGCGGGTACGGCGACGTGCAAAGGCACTTCGTCGGCTCGGTTCGGGCGGTTGCGCCCAGACAGCTCGTAAAAGAGGCGCAAGTCTTCTGGCCTCGTCTGTCGCAATAGAAATTCTAGGACAGGCGCTGAACCGAGGTCGAAGGCTTGCTGCCCCGTAATTTGATCATCGAGGTAGGGTGTGAGAGCTGCTGAATTCACTTTCGTAAATGTAGGCGCCATCACGAAGCCCGTGAGCGCAAGAGCCAGTGCCACCACCACTTGGTTGGGCGGCAATGAAGGTGTGCCCAAGGCCTGTCGCAAAAAAGCCATCACGATGACGATGCGAGTGAAACTGGTAATCGCAACCAGGCCGCCAGCCGCGAAAGACAGCGCGGTCATCAGCAAGAAGAGTTTTACCGCTGATGAACCACCACCCACCGAAATTTGCATCGGTGCGTCGGCAGCTGCGAGTACCAAAGGAATCAAGGAACGAAGCCCCTCATGCCTGAAGCCAACTTGGCGCGGAGCTCTTGATCTTCAATCGACTCTTGAAGCGAATTTTCGAAAGCAGCCACCGGCGGTTGGCCCTTGAGTCGAGCAAAGAAACCCATCACCGGTGCTGTCGTTGGCGCGGGTTCCAGCACTGCTGGGGCTTCAGACATAAAGAATGAAGAGGACTCAGCCAGCGGAGTGGGGCGATTCATCAACACCGACACACCCGCTTCGCTCACACCAAGCACCAGTCTTTCGCCCATCACATCGGCGATGACCAGTGAGCGTTTTTCGCCCAGTGAGGTGGCTTCAATGATGTGAATTGAGCCTCCTTGCAGCTTCTTGCGTCGTTTGAGCGTGAAGGCCAAGGCCGCCAGCCCGCAGATGCCGAGCGCCGGAGCCACCAGGTTTTGAATGGAGAAAGACGGTGCTTCGGCCTTTAGAGTTGTAAGTTTTGTGCCGATATCTTTTTTGAAGGCGGCGGCGACGATGGAATCGGCGGCCGATGGAGGGGCAGGCGGTTTTGCCGCGGAGCCCTCCGTGGCAGCCGAGGTGGTGAGCAAAAATGAAGCGATGGTGAGCGCAAGCATGTATTTCCCCTTTCAGCGCAAGCGCGCAATGCGTTCGGTTTTTGAGATGATGTCTGTGATGCGAATGCCAAATTTGTCGTTGATAACCACGGCTTCGCCGCGGGCGATCAGGCGATCATTGACGACGATGTCCAACGGTTCGCCGGCGATCTTGTCGAGTTCGATGACCGCTCCGGGCGTCAGCGCCAAGAGATCTTGAATCGTCATTCGTGAACGACCCAATTCAACGGTGACGTCGAGAGGCACGTCTAAGAGAAGATCAAGTCGACGGGTCGAAACTTCTGGAGCTGCGGCTTCTGGTTCAGCGCTCATAAGCGTATTCCTTCAGGCTGCGTTCTTCTTGGTATCGGTCGGTGCTTCTTGTTCAAACGGTCTGCGGATTTCGGCCACTGGGCCTCGATCAATTTCAATGGCCAGTGCCCCACCAACTACTTTGGGTTTTCCAGTGAACTTGGCTCGACCCTGCACGAACACGGGCAGCGAAACCCCTTCGGTGGTGCCCAACGTCAAAACATCGCCCACGTCGAGATCGAGCAGCTTTCGCAACGACATTCGGCTCTTTCCTAAGAGGGCGCGCAGTTCGACTTGTGCTTGGGTGATCTCTTCTTCGAGGCGATCAGAGAAGCGAGAATCAGACGTCGCGCTCAACTTCGGAGGCGACATCAGCGCCTTTTTGGCGGGTTCGATGGCCGTATACGGCATGGCCAGTTGAATGAGCCCTTTGAGAGCGCCATCGATTTCAAAACTGCACAACACGGCCGCTTCATTAATGGGCGCAATTGCAGCCAAACGGGGGTCACTCTCAAATCGCGCAATTTCGGGCTTAAAAGGAAGAACGGGTGCCCAAGCTGCTGCCATGCCATCGGTAAAAATGCCCAACAGGCGACCTAATACTTTGCGCTCGACGTTGGTCAGTTCTCGACGTTCTGGCGGCGGCACTACGCCTTGCTCTTCAGCATGGCCCCGCTTGTCTCCCAGCGCGGCAGCGATGAGTGCGTCGGCAAGGCCCGGCTCGAGAACCAACAAGGCTTGGCTGCCAGCTTTGCCTAAGGTCAGCAGACAGACGGTGGTCGGGGGAGCGAGCAAAGAATTGAAGTCACCGAACTTGAGCAATGATGCAGGGCCGCATGTGACTCGCACCGAGAGGCGAGTGCGGGCGACCAGGCCCATGGCGAAAGAAGAGGCGATCTGTTCGTTGATCGCATCGAGCGTGGGCATTTGCCCACGAATGACTCGGTCTTGGCTGGTGAGATCGTAAGGAACCGCAGCGCCGCGCCCTTTGGGCGCTTGAGGTGCAACTCGGCCATCTTGAATGGCCGACATCAGCGCATTGATTTCCTCCGGGTTCAGCAGCACGCCACCGGCCATGTGAATCTCCTTCTTGGTCGATCGACGTCACTGCACGACGAAGTCTGAAATGTAGAGGGCGCGAATGCGTACGTCGGGAACTAAGTCTCTGAGCCTTTGTTGAAGTGCGTCTTTCGTTCGACCCAACCCATCGCTGCCCCGGAGCTCTTCTACGGTGCGATCTGACAGGTAGCTGATGAAGGCGTCGCGCACGCGAGGTATGCTGGCGGTCAATCGTTCTTTGTCAGCTTCGGTAAAGACTTCGATCTCGAAAGTCACCCGCGCATAGCGATCGAGATCAGGGTTTCTTAGGTGAACGACGAAGTCTGAGATTCGCACTAAAGGGCCCGGCGCTCCCGCGGCACTGGGAGCGTGCTCGGCGCCTTCGTGTTTGCCTTCTTCCTTTTTCGCCTCGCCTTTCTTCTCTGACTTTTCAGCCTTTTCATGTTTCTCAGCAGGCGCCTTCTCGTGCTCATCAGCGCCGCCTTCGCCAGAAGCCTCTTCCCCATGCTCTTCGGTCGGGGCAGGCGCGGGCTTCTTCATCATGGAATAGCCCATGAATCCCACCACACCCACCATGAGTAGGCTGTTGAGACCCAACAGTATTGGCATCACCTTGCTGCTTTTGGCTGGAGCAGGCGCGGGCTCGCTCTTGGGCTCACTCATGAGTACCGCATGGAGCAACCCATGTGCCCGTGACGCGTCACGGGCTTGGCGTTATATAAGCCCGTGGATCTTGCGGACCGACCTCCAACACCACTTCGATTCGGCGATTGCGTTCGCGGTTATCTGGGGTGTCGTTCGACACCAAAGGATGACCTGAACCCATGCCCGCTGCGGTCAGTCTCTCAGGACTCACCCCGTGGGCTTGTTGAAGGTACGACACGACAGTGGCCGCACGAGCGGCCGAGAGATCCCAATTGTTTCGGTATTTGTTCGACGCAATGGCGCCATCATCGGTGTGGCCTTCGACGCGAACCAATTGAGTCGTACTCGCAATTTCCGAAGAAATAGCGTCGAGAACGGCGAGTGCTTCTGGCCGAAGCGCCGCCGACGCCGGGTCAAAGAAACGGTAGGCAGCCAGGCGCAAACGCAATCGCCCGTTTTCAACTTCGATAGACACCGCGGGCGCCTTGTCTTGTCGAATCAAGAAAGGTTTGAGTGATTTTTCGAGCTTCTTTCGCGCATCTTCGGTCATCTTTTTTCGAAGCGAGGCCACGACGGGGTCTTCGCCCAAATTGGTGACACAACCCCCTTCAGTGGGTGGGCCGCGAAAGACAGACATTTTCGTGATGCCACCTTCGCCCTTGTAATGGAGCGCCCAGCGCATCGATTGTGTGGCGACGTTGAGCTTGGTGGTGTCGACCCGGCTGGTGGCATAAAGCACCACGAAGAGTGCGAACAACAGCGTCACCAAGTCGGCGTAAGAAATCACCCACCGTTCATGGTTTTCGTGCTCTTCGTGTTTGTGCTTCTTTGACATGGCTCACTTAGGCAATCGATACATTGCGCTTGAAGGACAACTGCCGATGCTTCTTTCGACCGAAGTCGAGCGTTTGGGGGTTGAGGGTTTTTTTATTCGAGATGCTTTTTTGGGTACCGCACTCGCCCGTCGCCTGCGTCAGGAAGCTTTGTCGATGCCGCTTCGAAGGGCAGGCATTCGCCGCGACCGGGCGATCGATGAAGCAGTCCGCAGCGATAGCATCGCGTGGCTTGACCCAGAGGCGGCCCAAGGGTGTTGGCAGGAAGCCTGCGCTCGTTTCAGCACCCTGATGCGTGAGCTCAATGAGGGAGCGTGGCTCGGCTTGCGAAATTTTGATCTTCAATTGTCGCGTTACGAGCCGGGGGACGCTTATCAACGTCATCGCGATGCTTTTCCTGGCGAAGACAATCGCCGAGTGACCGCGTTGCTGTATCTCAATGAAGGCTGGAAGCGCGAAGATGGAGGGCTGTTGCGGCTCTACGTCGAGCCGCAAAGCATTGATGTCGAACCCATGCTTGATCGGTTGGTCATTTTTCGATCTGAAGTGGTTGAACATGAGGTGCTCGCTGCCCACGCTGAGCGATGGGCGTTGACGGCTTGGTTTTCGGCACGGTGATCACTTCTTGGCCTCGGGTGCTTTGCCGTGGGCGTGTTTGCCGTGAGAACCGGCGTAACTTTTGAGTTTTTCCTCGAGAATTCTGGGGTTGAGCCCTTCTTGAATCGAGAGCACGCCTTCGGCGATCAAGGTCTTTCTTTCTTTTTCGATGTGCACCCGGCGTTTGATTTTGTTGGAAATGGGAAGGGCGATGAGGTTCGCCACGCCGACGCCGTAGACGGTGGCCACGAAGGCGGTGGCGATGCCAGGGCCCAAGGCGCTGGGGTTATCGAGATTTTCCATCACGTGAATCAGACCCAGCACGGCGCCAAGCACGCCTACTGTCGGGCAGAGTGCACCGAAGTCGCCCCACAACTTCGCGTTGACGTTGCCTTCTTCTTGTTCGACGTCGATTTCCATCTCGAGGGTGCTGCGAGCCACGCTGGCCTCGACTCCGTCGACCAGAAAGCCCAAGGCTCGTTTGAGAAAGGGGTCTTTAATTTCTGCCATCTTGCTCTCGAGCGCGAGCACGCCATCGCGGCGGGCGATGGTCGCCAAGTCGACCAGCTGAGCCATCAACGAGACGATGTCATTCGGCTTTTCCTGAATGGCGAGCTTGATTGATTTTGTGCCGGCCATCACTTCAGACAAGGGGTACGAAACCAAAACGGCGCCAATGGTACCGCCGACGACAATCATAAATGCAGTCAGCTGCAACAGCGAACCGGCGTGGCCACCTTCGAGCTTCTGACCGATGAGAATCATCGCGAGGGAAAAGACAATGCCAGGAATGGTCGTCTTATCCATGTGGCCCTCCCAAAGCGGTCGATCGCCTGAAAGCCACCACCCGTTCCATCAAGTCGGCCACTGGTTCACGCACCAATAATCGTTGCCCCGAAGACATTGTAATGACCGTGTCGGGTGTCGACTCGGCAAAGACGATCAACGCGTCATTTACGGCGATGGTGTGTCCATCGAGCTTCGTCAGAAGAATCATTGTGACCTTTGAAATTGCTTTCGACACACAACGCGTCTGACTTGAGGCGCGTCAACGATGTGACACCAAGAATGCAAAGTGACGTACAGCAGAACGGGCGCCACGCAGGTGATGCGGGCGCCCGTTTTAGAAAACGTGAAACAGTGAAAATTATCGTTTGAGCTGCATCAGTTCCTGCAGAAGTTGGTCGGCCGTGGTGATGGTCTTCGAATTCGCTTGAAAGCCACGCTGAGCCGCAATCATGCGCACGAATTCCTCGGCGAGGTCCACGTTCGATTGTTCGAGTGCTCCTGCGACGACGGAAGCGCGGCCGCCTGAGCCGGGGTCGCCAATGGTGGGTTGACCAGACTCGACGCTCTCGAGCATCAAGTTGCCGCCGCTGCGCATCAATCGGTCCTCTGCAGTGAATTTGGCCACTGCGACTTGACCGATGATCTGTGATTCTCCGTTGGTGAAAGCGCCGACAATTTCGCCTTGCAGATTGAACTGAATGCTCGCCAGGGTGCCAAAGCTGTTGCCATCTTGCCCCACGAAGGTGGTGGAACCTGCACCATCGAACTGCGTGACGCCATTGAGGCCCGTGCCGCCCAATGCAGTCGGGTCACCGAAGTTGAAAACCAGGGGCTGAGGCTGGGTCGCATTGTTGGGTAAAAAGTTCGAGGTTTGGGTTTCGCTCACCAGAGCGCCATTGGTGTCAAAGGTGAGCTGTCCGGTTGCGATTTCACTGGGCACGTTTGGCGTGCCGCCAGTCACGTTTGCCCCGTCGGTCATGGCATGAAATTCCCACGTGCCTGCGCCGGTGTGCGTCCAAAACACGTTGACCGTATGATCCTTACCGAGCGTGTCGTAGAGGGTAACCGTTGAGGTGAACGGAGCTGAAGTGCCGCTCGGGTTAAGTGGGTCGAACACTTTGAGAGGCTCGCTCTCGCTTAAGTTTGCGCGAATCGTCACCGTAGAAGTGGCCACCGCAGGCATGGTGGCATTGCCGACCTGAAGATCGCCCAGACCTCCGCGAGCGGAGCTCACTACCGCTGTGGGGTAGCCTTGGACACGGAGGCCCTGGAGATTGGTGAGGTAGCCAAGGTCATCGACCTTGAATTGACCAGCGCGGGAGTAGTACTGGGCATCGACTCCAGATTGTGAGCCTCTCAATACAAAGAGGCCCGGGCCATCGAGGGCGAGATCCGTGGCATTGCCGGTGGTTGCTATCGCGCCTTGCGTCACCAGTCGTTGAATCGCTTGGAGGCGCGAGCCGAGACCAATCTGGCCTCCGCCTGATGAGCCGATCACTTGTTGAAGAAGTTGATCTTGAAAAGCAGCACGGCCGGCTTTGAACCCGATGGTATTGCTGTTGGCGATGTTGTCGCCAATGACTGAGAGATCTGTGCTGCTGGTTTGAAGCCCGGAAGTTCCGGTGGTGAGGGCGCTGAGAAGACTCATGATGGTGTTGCTCCTGTTGTTGTGACGGCGACTGCTTCTGCAATTTGAATGACATCGGAGAGCTTGACCCGCGCTCCGTTTAAGATGAGTTCGGGGTACCCGGACTCGAAGGTGACACCTGTTGCGCGCGCGCGACCCCGTGCATCGAAGGCGATGCTTTGGGCGTCGACGCCAGCGGCGGTGAGTTTAACTTTGTAAGTGCCGGGCGCGACCGCGACGCCTTTGTCGTCACGGCCGTCCCAGGTGAAGTCAACGCTGCCTGCCTTGACGTTTGAGAGCGTCAAAGTGCGAATCGTTTTACCGTTCTCATCAGTGATGATGGCATTGGCTTGAGCGGCGTTGTCTGAGAGTTCGCCAGAAATGATGGGACTCTGATTGGCGGTTAACGTGACCGAATCTGTCCTGTAGAGAATGTCTTTTCCGACCAGGTTTGCCACCGACGTTTGGTTGTTGGCTGCCTGCGCCATGATGAGTGCATCGAGCCGACTGTTGGTGGCCTCGGCCTGTTCAACACTCGCAAACTGAGCCAGCTGAGCGATGAAGGCTTGGTTGTCAGTCGGCGCAAGTGGGTCTTGATTGGCCAACTGCGCGGTGAGGAGTTTGAGGAATTCATTCTTCCCCAGATTGCGCGACCCCGATGCGACTGAGGCGGTCGTGGGTGCAGTGCCGGGTAAATTGTTGAGGCCATCGATTGCAACAGGCATAGGTCAGGCTTTCACGTGAACGCGACCATCTTCGGTTGCGGTTTCTGGGACATGGGTGGCGCGGGGCGCAGTAGGGCGAGGGCTGGTTTCGAATTCAGGCCGCTCGGCGTGCCGCTGCTGAGAGCCAGATTGCGTTAAGTCAAAGTGTCCCATCGCTAAACCTTCTTTGGCCAAGGCCACTCTGATTTCGCCCTGGCGAGACTCGAGCAATTGGGCGGCTGGTCCTGAGGCGCGAACGTCGGTGACGCCGTCGTGCATTTTGAGTTGCACATTGAGCTGCCCGGCTTCGCCGGTGTCGAGTGACAACCTGGCAATGGTGGGCAACAAAACCACGCGAAGCGAAGGGTCTTCCATCATCAACGGTGCCAGCGGGGCGAGCGGGGCTGCGTCTCGTATCGCGGGAGGCGCTTCTGTTTTCAAAGGCTCGCTCGCCACCGGTGTCGGGGCTGCTTCAGTCTTGAGCGCGGGAATCTCGTCTGTCTTTCGTTCTTCTTTGACGACTTCTTTTTTCAAAGGCCCAACTCGCCCAGTCTTCTTCTCGTCAGGCTCCGACGAGACTCGAGCGACAGGTTCAAGCTGGCTCTTCGCCCGCGCCGCGAGTTGATCGAGCGTGGCAGATTTTTGAATCTGCACCGCAAGAGGGCTCACTTTTTCGTGGGCAGACTTAGGGAAACTCGTATTCGTGTCGATGACAGGCATGAGACGAAATGGCGAAACAAGAGTGGGTGCGAGGGCCAGCGATTCTTGGCCCGGAAGATGAAACACACGAGGTGTTTCGTCGGCTGAATCGTCGGCCACTGGGCGGCGATTTTGAGGGACGACAAGCGTATGTAAAGTGGGCGCGGCCTCGGCAAAGTGCGCCATTTTATTCGCAGACTTTTGATCGGAAATGAGGCTCACCCCAGGTGATGCCATTTCTGTCTTCGCTGCGGCCTGAAGCGGCTTCTTCACCGCAGACTCGGGCGGGGCCTCAATGGGTTTTTCGCCCACGGAGACCGCTTTGAGTTTAGGGCGGGGCGCCAATTTCGCAGGCACTGCTTCTGAAGGCAGCTTCTCGATTTCAAAAGTCTTCAACTTAGATTCGGTGTTCGCCTGCGGCAGACCGACGAACATTTTGAGCTCTGGCTGGAGCTTGTTTTTGGGCGCCGCCTCGGGCTCTTGTTGTGCCCACAGAATTTTCTTTTCCGTACCTTGATTGTTCCGAGCGATCAGCTTGACCTCGGCTGGAATTTTTTCTGATTGATCCAACACCAGCCCATCTTCTGACTGATGAAACAGATGCCCCTTTGCTGGTTGATTCAGCGAGAGGCTTTTTTCTGATTGAGGGAGCAGAGGCCCCTTTGCTGGTTGATTGAGTGAGAGGGCTTTTTCTGATTGAGGAAGCAGGGGCCCCTTTGCTGGTTGATTGAGCGAGAGGGCTTTTTCTGATTGAGGAAACGAAAGCCCCTTTGCTGGTTGATTCAGCGGGACGTCTTTTTCTGATTGATGAAATAAATGGCCCTTTGCTGATGGATTCAGCGGGCGGCCCTTTTCTGATTGATGAAACAGATGCTCATTTTCTGTCTGATGAAAAAGCTGCTCAAAATTGGCGGGCTCGTGTTGTTTCGAGACCTTTTCTGTAACGGGCAGGGCGATGACGTCTGCCTTCGCTCTAGGAACGAGATTTTTCTCAGGCGCAACAATGTGCGTTCGAAGCGTGGCTTCGAAATCGAGCATCGGAACCGCTTTGCCAGCAGCTTGTGGGCGCAGCGTCAACCCCGTTGCCAGTTGCGGTTTGCCCTTGAGTGCGGGGTCAGGCTTTTGAGCTGAGAGCAACTGAAGAAGGTCGATTTTCATAAACGACCTCCGGGTTTTTGCGGTGAAGAGGGCATCGTTGACATCAGGGCCATCAGTTCGGCGGCCAGCTCTGGCTTGAGGCGATCCATCACTGCACCTGCGTCAGCGGGTTTCATTCGCTTGAGCAACGCAGCCGCGAGGTTGGGGTCGGTTCGCTGCACCAAAGCGGCTGCGGCCTCAGGCTTCATAGACTTGATGGTTTTTGCCAGGCCGTCGAGCTCTTGAGGTCGAGGTGCCAGTGCCGTAGGTTTTGGCGCAGGTCTTTCTGTTTCGACTGGCGCGTTGGGCGCAGACGTTTGTTTGTTGAGAAGACCTTCAAGTTTTTCAGTTTCCGTCCGCAGACCCGCCCGGGCCTGCGTAATTTCAGCTTTGAGCTTCTCGAGCTCTTTGCGTTCGGCATCGAGGGCTTTGCGATCAGCTTCAAGCTTCGAACGCATCGCCGCCACTTCTTTGGAAGTGCGTGTCATTTCAGCACACAGCGCTTTGCGCATTCGCGCAGGAGGGGTTGCGGCTTCAGTCGGGACGCTTGCCGCTTCGGCAGGTGGTGCGGGTGCGTCTGATTTTACCTCGGCAGCTGCTGCCGGGGTCGGCATAGCTTCTTTGGGAGAAGCGGTGGCTGCAGCTGGAGCCACAGGCTCTTGTGTCGGCCCGGGAGGCGCGCTGGCGACAACGAGGGCAATAAGAAGTTCAACCACGGCTCGGCTCCCGTCGCGCAGCTGGCCCTGGGGTCAGTGCGACTTTCGCTTGCATCAACGTCTGCTCGAGCGCGATGTGCTCTTGCGGCGTCTGCTTTAGGAAAGCATTGAGCGTGCCGATGACCTGTAATGCGCGATCGACGCGTGGGTTCGAACCCGTTTGATAGGCGCCCACTTCAATGAGATCGGCGGCTTCTCGGTATGCAGAGAGCACGTCGCGGATCACCGAAGCGATTTCGAGGTGCGCCACCGACGTGACGTCTGACATGCAACGGCTGACAGATGCCAAGACATCGACGGCAGGAAAATGACCGCCGTTGGCCAGCTTTCTCGAGAGCACAATATGCCCGTCGAGGGCGGCACGCGCGGCATCTGTCACCGGGTCAGAAAGGTCATCACCTTCAGCAAGTACGGTGTACAGCGCGGTGATGCTGCCTTTGCCTGAGTCGTTGCCCGCCCGTTCCACCAAGCGAGGCAGCGCGGCGAAGACCGAAGGCGGGTAGCCCTTCGATGTAGGTGGTTCACCTGCGGCAAGCCCGATTTCGCGTTGGGCCATCGAAATACGAGACAGAGAATCGACGAGTAGAAGTACTCGTTTGCCCTTTGCGCGAAAATATTCAGCGACCGCAGTCGCGGCCATGCCCGCGCGCACGCGCACGAGCGGAGGCTCGTCTCCGGTGGCGACGACGACCACGCTGCGTCTCAGACCTTCTAGGCCGAGATCTCGTTCGACGAATTCGCGCACCTCACGACCGCGCTCACCGATGAGCCCGCAGACGATCACTTCGGCTTTGGCATGACGGGCGATCATGCCCAAGAGCACTGATTTGCCGACGCCAGGGCCAGCCATAACGCCGACTCGCTGACCTTCACCTAAGGTGAGACATGCATCGAGCACCTTTACGCCTAAGGCCATTGGCCTATCGATGCGCCTGCGCTGCATGGCTTTTGGAGGCGCGGCAGACAGCTTGCCGCGATCGGGCAGCGTCATGGGCGGGCCGCCATCAAGAGGCTGCATTCGCGCATCGACTACGCGGCCCAACAACGCGTCGCCGAGCGACAATTCACCCGCCGCAGCACGCGGAATAACCACGCACCCTTCCCGAATACCCTCGATTTCCCCGAAGGGCACGAGCAGCGCAGTGGGCCCGTTGAAACCCACCACTTCGGCTTGCACCACTCGGCCGTCATCGTCGCGAATCTCACAGGCCGTTCCCAAAGCAACCCTGGGCAACGAAGCTTCGAGCACCAGGCCTGAAGCGCGCACAATTCGACCTTGAATCACCACTGGTTCGGCTCGGTCGAGGGTTCTTCCAATCTGTTCGAGATCGAGACCGCTCACGTGATTGTACCATCGAGTTGACGCACCAACTCTTCCAGACGAGTGCTCAGGCGCCCGTCGATGGTGTGATGGTCGGTGTCCACCATCACATCACCCAGCTTCAGTGCTGCGTCTGCGAGCAACTCGATTTTCCCCAAGCTGAAAGTCGACGACGCCGCCTTTTCGAATCGAGCGACATCGTTGGGGTTCAATCGCACTCTGGTGACGTGATCTTCTCCGACTCTGCGAATGGCACTTTTGATGAGGGCAAAAACCCCGTCCAAATTTGCAGCGAGCTCTTTCTCGAGAATTCTTCGAGCAATGATAATGCCCAATTCGAGTGAATCGCTGCGCGCTTGTTCTGCCAGCCGTTCACCTTGAGCTCTCAGCGCTTCGATGGCCGCATGCAGCTGAGCCTCACCCAGCGGTGAAAACGAAGCCGGTAGGTTTGGCTCTGAAGGCAGATGTTCAAAATGCATTGAAGATGAAGGGGCTGCTTGCGGTACGGGCGAGCGGTACACTTCGGGGCTGGCAGGAGGGAGCGTCGCTGATGGCAGCGCGGGCTCTTTCGGGCTGGGCTGCCAAGAGACGTTTTTGATTCGCGAAGGGTCGATGTCGACGATCTTGAGCGATTCCATCGGAACCGCTCCTGTCCCTTCCATGAAGGCCGGCTTTTTCATCACTTAGAGCATCTTGTCTGTCGGGCGAACGATGGTGATGCGGCCCTTCTCAGCTGCCTCGATCGCCACCTTGGCGATTTCGGCTTGTGCACCTTCGACATCTGAGAGTTTGACGGGCCCCATTGCCGCGAGATCGTCCTGAAGGAGTTCGGCGGCGCGGCTCGACATGTTCTTGAGAAATTTTTCTCGAAGCTCGGGTGAGCCTCCTTTGAGTGCGACTGTCACTTGCTTCATGTCGAGATCTTTCATCAGGCTTTGGAGATCGCGATCAGACAGACGAGTGAGATCTTCAAAGGTGAAGAGTTTACTCCGAAGCTCATTGGCCAGATTCGGTTCATCTCGTTCGATGGCAGCCAGAATTTCCGTCTGCTGAGTGGCGGGGCTTCGACGCAAAATCTCGAGGGCTGCAAGGCGACCATCGACTCGGCGCATGCCTTCAGCAACCAACGCATGCAGTTCGCCTGACAAGGCATTGCGCACTTCGCGCAATACTTCCGGGGCGACCGCCTCGACCACAGCCATGCGTCTGACCACCTGCGGGCGAATGGCGAGAGGTAAGCGGTCCATCACTTGCGCAGCGCGTTCGGGCTTGAGCGAACTGAGCACCAAAGCAATGGTTTGAGGCTGCTCGCGGGCCAGCACCATCGAGAGTGATTCTGCGTCTGCAGAAGCGACGGGCCCCAAGAGATCTTCAGGCATATGCGCGGGTGGCTCAGCGTCGAAAGTGCGTTTGACCGTGTCAGGCCCTAGCAGATCAGTAGCCATTTTTCGAAGCATGCTGTCGCCGCCGAGGGCATCGACGCCCGCGGCCTGCATCGACTCGCAAAATGTACTGAGTGAGTCGGGTATGGCGTTTGGCCCCATGCGCCTTATCTCGCGGGAACCGAGAGCTATTTGCCTAATCTCAAGCTCCGTCATCTCTTTGAAGAGTCGCGCCGCTGCTTCGGGCCCTAAGCCCATAAACAAAGCCGCAACGCGCTTGGCGCCCATGCCCGCCTTGTCGATCCACGGCATGGCCGTTTCAGGTTTGGGTGCATCAGCCATTTTCAACGCTCCTCTCGAGATCTGTGCTCAACCAAGAGCGCACCAACATCACCGCGCGCTCGGGGTCTTCGCGCACCAATGCGCGTGCCCGCTCTTTGAGTTCTGCTTGTGGGTCGATCAGCAAGGCTTGCTCGGGCTTGGGAGGCTCAGCCGACACGCCATCGAGCGCATCTTGTCGCGCTTCGAGCGCTGCCACGGTCGAACCAGGTTGCAGCACCAAAGACTGGGTCTCTTCTTTTGTTTTCACTCTCGTCGAGCGTCGGATCAAGAAGGCGGCCAGAGCGATCAAGAGCAGAACGCCGACACCGATGGCCACGTAGACCCACAGAGGCGTCGCGACGAGGGGCTTGACCTCGGGCACTTCGCCACTCTTGCCAAACACCTGGCTGGTGATCTCGAATTGATCTCCACGGAGCTCATCGAAGCCGACCGCTTTGCGCGCCAATTCTCCTAAGCGCCCGACTTCTTCACTGGTGCGTGCCTTTCCTTCGACTCCATCGACAATCACCGCGACGGAAATCTTGGTGAGCCGCGGCAACCTGGCCACCGTTTGGGTAGTGGTTTTGGTGATCTCAAAATTTTTGGTGAGATCTGAATTCTGAGTCGAGCCCTGCTGCGTCGGGCCTGGAGGCCTGACCTGAGGCACCAAGGGCACGTTGGCTTGTGCACCCGAGAGCCCCGCTGGCGAGGTCGTTTGATTTGAAGAATTCCCAGAAGTGGTTCGCTCGCTGCGCAAGGCGACTTGATCAGGGTCGAAGACTTCGCTGTTTTGATTGACGGTCGAATTATCAACCGTCGCTGTCACTTTCGCGATGATCGACCCTGAGCCAACTACGGGTTCAAGCAAGGTGACGATGCGCTGCTCAAATTCCCGCTCGAGCTTCCGCTGATAAGACGCTTCTGGAGAGTCCCACGCGGAATCTGATGAAAGCACCGAGCCTCGCCCATCAAGCACCGTGACCGCATCGGCATTGAGGCCCGGAGTCGACGATGAAACAAGGTGGCGAATGCCCGCGAGCTCGCGGTCGCCTAAAGTGCGGCCCGGTTGAAGAACGACCACCACTGAAGCGGTAGGCTTTTTGTCTTCGTCTCGGTACAGCCCCCGCTCGCCCAACGAAACCGTGACGCGCGCGCTGCGGACGCCTGAAAAATTTCCGATGGTTCGCGCCAATTCGCCTTCAATGGCCCGGCGGAGATTGACTCGCTGGGTAAATTCGCTCACTCCCAAATCGCCGCGGTCGAACAGTTCAAACCCGACGCCACTTCCTCGAGGCAAACCCGCGGTGGCCAAGAGAATTCGTGAGTCGTACACCTTGTCTGCGGGAACGGCGAGCGCGGTGCCATTGGCCTCAACCCGAAAGGGAATGCCGGAATTCTTGAGAATGCCCGTCGCTTCGGTCGAATCTTCCTGCGTGAGATTGGTGAAGGCGTATTGATAGTCGCCCGCTCTCGTCAGCGCTGCGACCCCGACTGCAGCTGCTGCAGCGATCGCCAGGCCGACGATGAGCGCGACTCTCAAACCTGCAGGCATTGCCTGAATACGGGCAGGAAGTTCTCGCAGTTGTTTGAGGAGCGTTTCCATTCACTTACACCGGCATGCGCATCACATCGTTGTAGGCATCGAGAATTTTGTTGCGCACCTTCAAGGCCACTTTCATGGCCACGTCGGCCTTTTCGAGCGCCAACATGGTCTCGTGCAAATTTCCTTCACCGTTGCCTAACTTTTGCGCTTCGACATCGGCTTCGGTTTGAAAGGCGTCGACTTTTTCGATGGCTGCCTTGAGCGTTTGCCCGAAGCCTTCGGCGTCGACGACTTCAGGTTTTTCTGCCGCAGGACCGACGATGCCTGGGTTTTCAATAGTGTTGAGTGAGAGCGGTTTCATGCATTACCTCGAAATGTCCAAAGCGCGTTGAGCCATGCTTTTGAGCGTGTCGACCGCGGTTGCGTTTGCTTCGTAGCCGCGCGAAGCGGTCAGCAAGTTCACCGTTTCGTGCACCGGGTTGACGTTGGGAAAGGTGACGAAACCGTCTGGGTCTGCATCAGGGTGGCTGGGCAAATAGACTTTTTTGCCTTCCGTCATGTCTTCCACCACTTCGGTGACTTTGACACCTTGAGAGAGCGAAGTTCCCGGCTCTTGACTCGAGCCCGACAACGCGGCTTCGAAATTCACTGCCGTGAGCACCGGGTCTCTGCGCCGGTAGGGCTGCCCGTCAGGGCCGCGCGTTGATTCGGCGTTCGCCAAATTGCTCGAGGCGAGGTCGACGCGCGTGCGTTGCGCCGAGAGCCCTGAGCCACTGATGCGGAGTGCGGTGAGAAAATCAGCCATGGTGCAACCTCATGAGAAAGACGGTGTTCAACCCACGCCGTCGGTGGCGACGTAACGAAGGAGTGCCAACTTTTTGCCTATTGCTTTGGCTGCGGCCCCGTAGAGAAGGGAGTTTCGCGCCAGTTCGACCATCGTCTTGTCGAGGTCGACACCGTTGCCATCGAGGCCCCCGTGCAGCTCGTCAGCGACGCGAACGAAGGCCGAACTGGGCAGGCCCACCGGCTGGGGGTTGTGCACACTAAAGTGCCCCTCATGGCTAGGCACCGACGCCGGGCTTCCCGCAGGGTCTGCCGTTTGAGTCTTCGCCTCGGCCGCGGCCAGGGCTTTGCCAAAATCGAGCTCGCGGGGCAGGTAGTCAGGGGTATCCAGATTCGCCAGATTGCCGTTGAGTACATTTTGACGTTCGAGTCTGACGTCGAGAGCCGACTGAAGTTTATTGATGGTTGTGTCGAAGAGCTTCATGGAGCCGCCGCGAGTGTGACTTCACCGGCCTCGGCCCGCGAAGGAGTGTTGAGCTTTTGACGAAGTGTGCGCAAACCGATGTTGAGGAGTCGAGCGGCATGCGTTCGATTGCCCGAGGTACGGCGCAAAGCCTCGGCGATAGCCAAACGTTCGAGCTGATTCAAATCGAGCGGAAGGTGCGTGGGAAAAGACGACGAATCAACAGGTCGTGCGGTCAAACCGAGATCTGTCGCTTCGATCATCGCCCCGCGTGCCCGAATCAACGAGCGCTCGAGAACGTTGGCCAACTCGCGCACGTTGCCTGACCAACGCTGCGATTCAAGCAGACCCAAAGCCTCGCCACTCAAACGCGGCGTTGGCCGACCCAAATTCTGACTTGCACGTTGCAGTAACAAGTCAGCGAGTGGGGCGATGTCTTCTTTCCTTTCTCGCAGTGGCGGCACCACGATGGGGAAGACGTCGAGTCGGTAGTAGAGATCTGAGCGCAGCTGGCCTCTTTCAACCAATTCTTGGAGATCTCGATGAGAGGTCGCGATGACGCGGGAAGAGTGCTCCTCTTCTAAGAGTGCAAGCACTCGCGCCTGTGCATCGATGGGAATGCTGCCGATCTCATCGATGAGCACCGTGCCGCCGTGTTGAAGGGCTGAAGTGAGTTGCTCGAGGTCGAGGCGAGAACCCGAAGCCACGGTGAAAGGCAGAGCGCTGCGCGCACTGCTGTGAATGAAGCGCGCCAGCACTTCTTTGCCAGTGCCCGTTTCGCCCGTCAGCAGTACGGTCGTCGGTGCCCCCGCTACGTCGGCGGCTTCGCCGAGCACATGTCGCATGGCGGAGCTGAAGGCAATGAGATCGTCTTTCATGGTGCGTTCTCCAAGTTTGAACCGGTCGGAGCCACTGGGGCTACGGCTCGGCTGCGCACTGCTGCTGCACGGGCCAGGTCGGTTGCAAGTGAGACCTGGGTACTGAGAGCCTCGAGGGCCTCAAGATTTTCGGCGCTTCGATCGACAGCGCTTGCGACGGGCGAATTCTTCTTTTCGCGAGAGTTCAGCTGGCGACGCGCAGTGAGCCACGCACCGCTTTGCGCCGTCGCACCTAATCGGCTTTCTGCGTATTCAAGAACCACCGAAGCGCGCACGGCATCTCCAGCGGCCATATAGAGCTTGATGATTTCGAGAAGGTGCGGGCCGAGTTCATTTTTGGGCACATGCGGGCTGTTGGCCGACAGAATCGACGCTGCAAAACCGGGAGCGCCCAGTTCGAGAGCGCTGCGCGCTGCTGCTTCATTGAGGGCGTACTCGAGGGGGCCTTTTCGAACCTTGTCAGTCAAGAAAGCCGAAAGAGCGGCGATGCGCGCTTCGACGTCATCGCTCGCGAGACCTGCTTCGATCATCTTCTGACAGAAGCTCAACGCTCCTTCACATAGGGCGCCATCGGCATCGAGAGAATCTCGAAAGCTGGCCATCGCTTCTGCATCGCGCCCGGCGGTCAATTCTCTTCGGGCTTTGTACAGGCGGACCTCGCGAGCCAACTCAAGGGGGATGAGCTCAATGTCGCCCATTCGTTCAGATTCGGCAGGTTCGAGACAGGTGCCCATCAGCTCGCATTGACGCACTTGGCCCATTCGGCCCACTGATGTCACCGAAGTGATTTTGGAATAGTGGTAGAGGGCTTGTTCGACATTGTTGTCAATCATGGCGAGGTCACCCAACCTGAGATGACACAAGCTGGCATCGGGCCCGGCGATGCCCTCTATCCACGCGGCTTTTGCCGTTTTGAAATCTCGTTGGGCCAAAGCACACTCGCCTCGAGCGGCTGGCAATTTCCCCGGACAAACGTCGGGGAGCAAAAGGGTGCGCAGAGGCCAGGCGACCATGGGAACGCGTGAAGCGTCATCGAGCCAACTGACGCCGGTGAGTTGGCGCAGATCGATGTAGGCCCCTTTCGCGTCGCGAGCGAGAGTCGCCCACAAACGTCGACTGATGCACTTGAGCGTGGTGACGGTACCTTTGCGTTCTGCGGTGGGGCACAGCCGAGGCAACTTGCCGGTGATGCTGCCCCCCCGCAGCACCACTTGAGCCAGGAGCGGGTCGACGCTCAATACTATGCCTGGTGTCGCCTGGCTCACAGGGATGCGATCGATCGACAAGGTGAACCCTGTCGGCGGCGCAGCAGCAAGAATGGCGACAAACGACCAACTCAACACGGTGAACGCTCCTTGAAAAAGATGCTTTTAAGCGGCCTGCGTCTCGCGCTGACGACGACGTAATTTTTCGACGAGGGTGGTTCGCTGCAGGCCCAGAAGATCAGCCGCGGCTTTGCGGTTGCCTCCGGCTTGGTTGAGCGCAGCGATGATGTACATTTCTTCCACCGTGCGAAGCAGGTTCGGTAGATCGATGGGAAACTTGGGCGCTGTCGCATCGGCCATCAAAAGCTCAGGCGTAGGCAACCGTTGAAGCTCGGGCCCTTGGCTGGGTAAATTTTCAAAACCCATTGGCAGAGCAGTGGGCTGCTCGGTATCGAGAGGGTAGGTGACGGGCGCTGGCATTGATGCAGGCGACTGCCCGAGCAGCATGGCCCGTGAAGGGCTCGACGGCGGAGGGACGATGCTCAAGTTGTTGCCGACTGCCATCACATCATTGGCCTGCATTGCGGCCACGCGCACATGAGGGGGCAAGTCAGTCACCCGAATCACTGCGCCCTCGGTGCAGACTGAAACCCGTTCCACCAGGTTTTCCAGCTCGCGTACGTTGCCCGGCCACGGGTGTAGCTCGAGCGCTCGCACCGTCATGGGCTCAAGGGGCCTGACTTCGCCTCGCTCACGCCAAAAGTGCATGAAGAGCTTCATGATGTCGGCTCGTCGCGTTCGCAGTGGCGGCAGTTCCAACGGGCACACCTGAAGCCGGTAGAACAAATCGCGACGAAAACGGCCGGTCTCAACCTCGACTGCGAGATTTCGATTGGTCGCGGCGATCAACCGAAAGTTGGCGCTGACGCTCTCAGCACTCCCTACAGGCTCATAGGTGCGTTCTTGGAGCAGACGTAGCAATTTCACCTGCAACGACAACGGCAGTTCGCCGATTTCGTCGAGAAACAACGTGCCACCTTCGGCCATGGCCACTCGGCCCTTGCGCGAAGCGATGGCGCCGGTGAATGCTCCACGCACGTGACCGAAGAGCTCGCTCTCAAGCAAGGTTTCGGGAATGGCCCCGCAATTCACCGGCACGAAATGGCGGCGCGCCCGCATGCTGTTGTCGTGAATGTGACGAGCGAAGACTTCTTTGCCAGTGCCGGTTTCACCGGTGAGCAGCACGTTCGAATCGGTGGGGGCAATGCGCTGGCAGGCCTTGAGCAGCTCTACAAGAGGGGATTGAGCGTCATGAACAAGACTGTTCGTTGTGCCGAAGTCGCCTATGTTCAGGTTAGAAGTCACCAAGTTCATCGTTCGCCCCTCGACGGCGTTCCACTGCATGTGGGCGCGCTCGTGCTAGCGACCAGAGCAACTGCCTTGCCACCGCCAGAAACCCAACGATTCCAAGTCAGTTGGCTGACGCGCCAAGGTGGTGACCGAGGGTCGACTCCACCCCCGAAGTGGGCTGACAAACGAATGCTGAGCAGAGATCAACAGCTTGAGTCAGGGGTGCACCCAGACTCACGAGGCAGCCCGCCGACCCAGAGGTAAAGACGCGGCTCAGGCGGGTGCTTTGCACCGTGATATTCAAGCCCATGTCACGTCTGTTGCCCCAGCGCGTGGAACGCTCGCCCAACAACGATGGCTTTCGGGCGTTGATCGACTCACTCCCCGTAGGGGTGGTTTGGCTCAGCCAGACCGGGGAAGCGTTGATTTGGAACGATTCTGCAGAAGCCTTGCTGACGTCAGGCGCAGGTTCACGCATTGAACAGCTCATCACCCGGTTGCTCGAAGCCTGTCAGACCACCCAGACCTGTATTCAATCGGGGTTAGAGCTGACGGGTTCTGAGCGGGTGCAGGTTTCTGTCGCACCTGATCGCCGCCCCGACGGGTACATGGTGGTGCTTGATCGACAACGGCTCGAAAAGGCGCGCCATGAAGCTTCAGTACTCAGAGCGGTGCTCAAAGCCATCGCTTCGAGCAGCACCCGGCAGCAGGCGCTCCAACGTGCGCTTCAAGCGGTGCACAGCGCTCTGAATGCTACGCATTTGGCTTTCTTTGAATTGGACGCCGTCGGTAAACGGTTTACCTGCGTCGCGACGTCAGGGCTCTCTGAGCACGAAGTTGCTGATGCAGCGGCGCTGACCAATGTCCCCGAAAATTCTCTCTTGGCCGCGGCGCTTCATCACCAGCGGCCCTTCACTTTGCCTGAGCTTTCGGTGGCTGATGGCCAGCTTCCTTTTCGTCGTGAACGGGGGCTTGCGGCGGTCGTGATGCCGGTGTGTGGCCGGAGCGCGAAAGGCGTGCTCTACCTTTCAACGCGAGATGGCCTTTCTGAAGGACTGTTGCGCCTGTGTCATGCATTGGCAGACGCAGTCGGTGCGGTGCTCGATCTCGCCACCTTGGAACAAGAAGCCCTGCGCGCCAGAGAAATTGCGACGCAGCGAGACAGGCTTGCCACCATCGGCCAGCTGGTGGCGGGGGTGGCTCACGAAATCAATAACCCATTGGCTTTTCTGAAGAGTAATTTGCATTCGCTGCGCGTCGACCTCGACGATCTTCGTGAAGGCCGGGCCACCACGCCGATGAGTGAGGTCGACGACATCGTCTCTGAGTCGCTCGAGGGCGTTTCGCGCATCGAGACCATCGTTCAAGCGCTCAAGGGTACGGCTCGAAAAAAAGACGAGAAAATTCGCTTTGAACCGGGTCGAGCAGTTTCAGAAGCGGTCACTATTTTTCGCGGAGCCCACAAACAAGACTGCGATTTGGAATGTGCTCTCGGGCGTCTTCCTGAAGTGCTGGGGAGCCCGTCTGCTTTGGGCCAAGTGACGCTCAATCTGATGCAAAATGGTCTCGATGCGATGTCGGGAATCGAGCGAAAAAAACGCAAAATTCAGATCACTACTCGCTGTGACGAGACGCATTTGGTGATCTCGGTTCGTGATCAAGGCTCAGGCATTCCTCCCGAAGTGCAAAAGCGCATGTTTGACGCCTTTTTTACAACCAAAGATCCCGGCAAAGGCACGGGCTTAGGCCTCGCCATTTGTAAAGAAATCGCAGAAACCATGGGTGGCACTTTGACCTTTACCACCAGCCCTGAAGGCACTTGTTTCGACGTCTGTTTGCCGCTCGATTTGAGCGATTAGAAGGCGGGCGCCTGACACGGCCGTATTCGCGGTGCTACAGCGGCCTTCGATGAGCTCGAGTGATTACAAATTGCTGCTCGCTGACCCTCAGGGGCGCGTGGTTGAACACCCTTGGCTTTTGGCCACGCTCCGCAGCGACGAAGAAGTGCTTCCGGCTCAAGGGCGGCCGATAGCGCTACCGGCTGCGGCGAAATTGGCGCACCTCCCAGGTCGCCTTCCCGTCGGCGTTGAGCCCGAGACAGGCACGCTGGTGTTGGTGAAGGAATTCGAACTCAAGGGCAAGCGCTTCACGCCTCATGCGGTAGGCGCGGTGTTGCCGCCTGGGTACACCCGAACGTATTTGCCTGGCGAAGTTCAGGCCGATGGGCCCGTGCTTCCGCAGTGGGCGTACACCGCCGCGGCGTGGGGCAAAGAAGGGCCCGTAGTGTGGGCGCTGCACACGGACAGCCGCACGCATTGGAATCCTGAGCGCTATTCGACTCCGGAAATTAAGTCGCTGGTGAAAGCGCATATGGCGCGTTTTCCGGGCAATCAGGTGCTGACGCAGCTCAAGACCTGCGCATTGGTCTATCGCTGTTTCACCAGTCAAAACGTTTTCTACACCCGCGATGAAGCGGCCATGCCCGTGTCGGTGATGTGCAATGCGCGCTGTGTCGGCTGCATCAGCGATCAACCTGTCGATGGACCGCCCGCATCTCATGAACGAATGGATCACGGGCCCACACCTCAAGAGATGGCAGAAGTGGGCGTGTTTCATCTCGAACATGCCCCAGGCCGAACCATGGTTTCTTTTGGGCAAGGTTGCGAAGGCGAACCTTTGACGCGTTGGAAAGCCATTGCGCAGGCAATAGAGCTCATTCGCGCCCGCACTTCAAAAGGCAGCATCAACATCAATACCAACGCTAGCCTCACCCGAGGTCTTGAGGCCCTTTACGACGCGGGCCTCGATGCGGTGCGGGTATCGCTGAACTCAGCCGACAAAGAACTGTACGAGGCCTATTACAAGCCCGACAAATACGGGTGGGCCGACGTTGAGAATTCCATCGCGCTTTCGCGTCGACGCGGCGCGTACCTCGCACTCAATCTCTTACTTTTTCCAGGGGTGAGCGATCGAGAACACGAAGTTGATGCGTTGGTGAAATTGGTGAAGAGATACCGAGTCGACCAAATTCAGACCAGGCCTCTGGCGATCGACCCCGCTCAATACATCGCCGTGGCTCGCGGAAAAGGCGCAGGAGGCGTGCCCATCGGCATCGGCCCCATGCTCAAACGCCTCAAGAAAGAAGCGCCATGGCTGGTGATTGGGAACTTCGCTCGAGGGCTGGCTGAACGCTCAAGCTAAAAAAAAGTACGGGCTCGTGGCCAAAGGGGGGAGCCACGAGCCCGTTCGAGGGCGACCCAATGTCACCCTCTGACACATTCTTCCTTTCCAAATGGCGGGCCAACTTTCTGACGCCACGAGCACCCTGAAATCGACTGGTTGCGATGTAATATTTCTTTTCATCTGGCGCCTTCGTGCTCCAGGTTTTTGCTTTACGTGTCCCCTGCGCGGGGAAAGTGAGGAATCGTCCGAATTTCAGGCGATGCGCCTACCTGCTCCATCTGTTGGTGCTGAATGTCGAGGTTGCCGAGGGTTCGGCTTCGTGGTTAAGCAGCCAGCCCCGTCAGCCCATTGGGATTGCCCCGATGCAAGGCGGCTTTGAAAGGTCGCACCCATGAAGGCAGATATGCACCCCGTCTACCCCCCCGCTCGCATCACCTGCGCCTGTGGGAACGTGATTGAAACCAAATCGACCCGTGGCTCGTTCTCGGTCGAAGTGTGCTCGAATTGCCACCCGTTTTTCACCGGCAAATACAAGCTCCTCGACACGCAAGGTCGCATCGATCGCTTCAAGAAGAAGTACGACACCAAAAAGGGTTCCGCTCCCAAAGTTGGCTAACCGCTTTCTTTTTGAGCGATGCACTTTTACGAAGCCGACGGGAATACTCGTCGGCTTTTTCATGACCGAGAAATAGGCATTTCGTCGGGTGGCGCGCTGCAGTGCAAGGGGCTATCAGGCAGGAGTGACCGAGCGAGCTCTACGACAACCCTACATCGGCGGCCAAGCCGTCATCGAAGGGGTGATGATGCGCAGCCCCAAGTCCTTTGTAGTGGCAGTGCGCCGACACCAGGGTGGCATCGCCATTCGCGAGCAGGCGTGGGGTCAACTGGTGCCTACGCTCAAATTCATGCGCTGGCCGGTATTCCGCGGTGCCTTGGTGTTGGCCGAATCGCTTCACAATGGCTACTCGGCGCTCAAATTTTCAAGCGAGCATGGTTTGCCGCCAGAAGAGAAGGGCGCCAAAAAAGGCCCGAGCCTTTCGACGCTGCTTTCGTTTGTGCTCGGCGCTGTGATTTCTGGAGCTGATGCTCAACCTTCAGCGGGCAACGAGCCTCCGTCGGGAGAAAAAAAGGAAAGCACTCGCGGGGCGGATCTCATGCTGGGCTTCGCCACGCTGATGATGGTGCTGTTTTTTATTGGCCTGCCGCACGCGCTCACCTGGTTGGTCGGCAAAGCGATGGGCCCGACTTTCGACACCTCGAGCTTTACCTTTCACCTCATTGATGGGGCTTTCCGGGTCGCGATTCTGGTGGGCTATGTCTGGGTACTTTCGAAGACAGACGATGCCTCTGTTTTGTTTCGGTACCACGGGGCTGAACACAAGGCGATCTGGGCCTACGAAGGCTTCAAGCCCCTCACCGTCGATGAGGCGCGACCCTACTCAACGCGGCACCCGCGCTGTGGCACCAGCTTTCTCTTCATCGTGGTGGGCGTCTCGGTGCTGTTGCACGTCGCGCTGCTGCCTTTCGTCCCCCGGTTGCACCCCAACGATTTCATCAACC
The DNA here is from genome assembly GCA_043753955.1 of Archangium sp. Classification (GTDB taxonomy): domain Bacteria; phylum Myxococcota; class Myxococcia; order Myxococcales; family Myxococcaceae; genus Archangium_A. The sequence continues at coordinate 27,862 of JAYUVR010000172.1, forward strand.
AGGTGTTGATGATTCTCATCAAAGTGCCGATGGCGTTTCCCATCGCTGGTATCGCCTACGAGCTCCAACGCTGGAGCGCGAAGGATTCATGCCCCGCATTCATCAAAGGTCTGACTCGGCCGGGCATTTGGTTGCAGAAAATCACCACCCAGCCTCCCTCTGACGCGCAGCAAGAGGTGGCATTGCTCTCGCTCGATCGAGCGCTTGCTCGCGAAGAGGGGAAACCGAAGTCACCCGAAGGCGTCACCTTGTACGCCACCTTTGAGCAAGCGGCCGCGTAACTGTTGGGCCGAAAACTTTCAAAGCGATCTGCTGTCACTTACGGTGTCGATCAGGCCTGTAGCAGCTTTTTTTAGAGGCCTCATTCCCTGAAGGAGGCACCAGATGTCGGCAACCCAATTACCCGCGCGACCGCGCGCTCATGCAGAACTCTCAGCGCATCTTCACTCGCGCAGCAAAGATTACGTCCTCTACCGAGGTGATTCGTTGGCGCTTCTCGAGCGCTTTGAAGATCAAACGTTTGATCTCATTTTCGCAGACCCTCCTTACTTCCTGAGCAATGGAGGTTTCACCTGCTCAGGTGGCAAACGCGCTCCGGTCAAAAAAGGCGAGTGGGATGCTTCAAAGGGTACCGAAGCGGATCATGAGTTCACCTCTGCGTGGCTCAAGGCCTGTCAACGATTGCTCAAGCCTTCGGGCACCATCTGGGTCTCTGGCACGCAGCACGTCATTTTTTCCGTCGGCTTCGCGATGCAGCAGCTCGGCTATAAATTGCTCAATACCGTCACCTGGTACAAGCCGAACGCCAGCCCACACTTGGCGTGCCGTTACTTCACCCATTCCACTGAAATTTTGGTGTGGGCCTCGCCTGGGGCGAAAGGCAAGCTTCAGCACAAGTTCAACTACGCTGACATGAAACAGGTCAACGGCGGCAAGCAGATGCGCGACGTATGGGCGCTACCAAAGACGGGCGAAGAAGAGCTCAACACCGAAGGAGCAGGCCATCTATGGTCGATGACCAGCCCCAAGCCCAGCGAGAAGGCGCATGGTCGCCACCCCACGCAGAAACCGATTGCGCTTCTCGAGCGCATCGTCGACGCCTGCACTGAAGATGACGCGCTGGTACTCGACCCCTTTTGTGGCTCGGGTACCACCGGTGTTGCAGCGGTGAGAAAGAACCGCCGTTTCGTCGGCATCGATATGGACAGCAGCTATCTCGATCTCACCAAGAAACGCCTCGACGCCGCAAAAGAGTAAACGCTCAGGGCCTACTTCAGTGAGCGGGTGCGCCGGGCGATGAATTCTACCAAGGTGCGCACTCCGTAGCCGGTTGCGCCCTTGTTGAAGTAACCGCGCTCTTTGGGGCTCTGCGAAGGGCCCGCAATGTCCAGATGGATCCACGGGGTTTCGCCCACGAATTCTTTGAGGAAGAGGGCCGCGCTGATTGAACCTCCGGCGCGATCGCCCGCGTTCTTTAGGTCGGCCACTTCGCTCTTGAGCACGTCACGCAAAAACTCACTCAAGGGCAGCCGCCACAGCTCTTCGCCTGCATCTCGTGCTGATTCAGAAACGTCGTAGAAGAGTTGATCATCGGGCGTAAACGCGCCTGCGATGTGATTGCCTAAAGCGACAATGCACGCGCCGGTGAGGGTGGCCAAGTCGATCAGGGCAGCAGGCTTAAGCTCATTGGCGTAGGTCAAGATGTCACCCAACACCAGACGGCCTTCGGCATCGGTATTGGTCACCTCGACTGTTTTCCCCAAGCGAGAAATGAGCACGTCGCCCAGTCGATAGGCATTATGCGAAGGCATGTTTTCGCAGGCCCCAAAAAAGGCGTGCACCGGAAAGGGCGGCGCCATGCGGGCGATGACTTTCATGGCCCCCAGGACTGCCGCAGAGCCCGCCATGTCTGTCTTCATGTCGAGCATGCCGTCTGAAGGCTTAAGCGAGAGACCTCCGGAGTCGAAGGTGATGGCTTTACCCACGAAACACACTGGAGCACGCTTCGCCGCCTCTGCACTGCGCGGCACGTAAGAAAGTTGCACCAACCGAGGCTCTTCGATGCTGCCCCGGGCAACCGCTAAAAACATGCCCATCTTCAGCTCTTCGATTTTTTTGCGATCTCCAACCGTGACATGCAGGCCGACTTCTTTGGCCATGGTCTTGGCTTCATTTGCGAGCAGCGTCGGCGTCATCGTGCCCGCTGGCTCATTGACCAAATCGCGTGCCCAATTTGTCGCTTGCGCCACCAAGCGCCCGTGCTCGACGGCAGCCTCGAAGCTCTTTTCATTCTTCGCCCCCTCGGGAAGAAAGAGCTGCACCTTGTCCATCTTCGGTGAGGCCTTCTCTTCTTTGTTCTGCGTCTTCCATCGGTCGTACTTGTAGGCCCCCAATTCGAAGCCTTCGACCACTGCACCGATGGCCTGCTCTTTTTCACGCACCGAAGGCAGTTGCACCGCGGCCACGGTGGCTTTGAGCCGATTGGCCGACTTCACCGCACGGCCGATCGCCAAGCGCAGTACCTCAGCGGTAAATTGCGCTTGTTTACCCAACCCCACCAAGATCACTCGGTTCGCAGCGACTTCGCCGTGGCTTAAGTAGATAAAAGTCTGCTCAGCCTTTCCCTTGAAGCCTTCGCTGGCGGCGGTTTTGAACAGCAGGCCATTGGTCTTCTTGTCGACCTGCAAGAGCGCCTGGGCGGGGCTCTTCTTGTCGGTGAGATCAGTATCAAAGACAGGGAAAATCAAAACATCCGCCTTAGCCTTGGCGGCGTCGGTGGCTACAAACGAAAAATTCATGAGGTGACTGCTCCGAGGGCGAAGAAGGCGCGGAGTGTAGTCAAGCTTGGGCGAAGGGCTACAGGAAAGGGACAGGAGCCCAACTCAGAGGTATAAGTGCCGCACGCTTCATGTCTGCACTTCTGACGCACCTCACTGCGGTCGAACGCCTCGCCGCCCATGTCAACGCGCTCCCGACCGAGTTCGCCAGAGCCTTGGGGGAAGATCTCGAATACGCCCGTTTCGGCGCGGCGCTGCCTGAGTTACCTCGCTTCAGAGGCGTGGCCCAAGGCATCGACACCTGGTTTACCCGTGGGCGACGTCCCCATTTCACTAACTTGATGGCTTCTCGCGCCCCCGTTCATTTCGGGCTCAAAGCGGCAGAGCTGGTAGCCAATGGCGCCTTGGTGGGGGTCGATGCCGGTCTGGCTTGGTTGACCGGGTATTTCACTCAACTGTGCGTCAGTCGTGCGCTCGAACCGGCTATGCAACACCTGCTGATTTCGGCTCGACGAGAAGGTGAGTCTGAAGCCGCTGCTCGCGCTCGCATCGAATGGACGCAATCACTGTTCTTCATGCACGATTTGCACGGGAGCACTTTGGTCGGCACACCGGCGATTCGCACCAAACTGCAAATTCGAAAAGCGAGCCGGGTGAACGGGGTAGGGCGAGGTTTTTACGAGCTGATTCGCGTGTCTTCACTCGATGCTTTCGGAGAAGCGCCCTCAAAGATGGAAGTCGACGCTTGGGTGCGCGGGCTCTTTCTTTTCTCTTTGTTTTTAGGCTCTCCGTTGGGGCGATTTAGATCTTTGCCCACCAGCGATGTCACCGCCAAAGAGCTCTATCGAGGCGAAGGTCTTGACGTGTTTGCCTCAGTAGATACCGGGCTTGAGCGCGCTCGCGAATTGCTCACGTTGCTCAGTGGAATGATTCGTCGCAACAGTTGGAGCGCGCGCGCTCGCCAGCGATTCTTCGAGATCTGCCCCGAAGGAACACCTCCTCGTTCGCTTATGGCAGGCTGATGTCGTTGATCACGTCATCCATCTGGGTGACGACGGTTGAGTCGGGCATGCTTCCTCCGATGACCCAGCCCAACGCATCGGTGATGGGGTTGGCGCCGTTGGCATTGGTGAAGACGCGCAACGTCACTGTCGAATTGGCCCGAAAAGCGGTTCCTGAATAGTTCGCTCTCGACGTGTTCGTCATGGTGTCTTTGGTGAAAATAACGGGCATTAAAACAGCCTGAATACCCTCGGTGATGGTCACTGCGCGGGCCGCGACCACTCCAAAAGCAAGGCCGCCATCGGGCGCAGAATTCGAGCCCAGTGCAAGTGCACCTGAAATGGTGACAGGGCCGAATTCAAAATCAGCGATGGTTTCTTCGTCAGCAACAATGACGGTCTGCTTCAAAGGGTTTGCGAGCAAGTTGAGCGCGATGCCGCCCGAGGCGAAACCCAAAAGAGAGGGCACTGGCGTGACCCGACCTGGCATCAAATCGGTGATGACATACGGGTACACGGTATCGTTTTGATTGGTGAAAATGCGGTACCCATTTTGAAGTTGAGTCAGCAGCGTGGCGGGGTCCAGCCCACCCGTCAGTGCGGAAGGGTCGAGCAATGAAATTTGCAGATTCTGAAGCGGAGGGGGCTTCGGGAGCGTGATGGTTCCTCTCAGTGTTCCCAGGCCAGTGGAAGAAGCCGCAAGGTAGATGCGCACATTTTCCGGGCCTGCTTTGAGTGGATCTTCTACGTCGATGTCGATGCTGGTGGTCGCCGACTGGTAATCGAGAAACGGCACCAACTGCCCATCGTCGTTGCGATCAGAGATGGCGAAGAGCCGATAGGTGCCGGTCACCAAGTTAGTCAGCATAAAAGGCATCTCAGAAGGGGCAACGGGTGTGCCCAACGCATCGATGTTGAAATTGTGAGAAAGGCCGACCTGTTTTCCGACGGCGAAATTGCCCACCACAATCACGCCTGAAATCGTTCCCTTCGGGCCGCCAGCTCGAGTCCATAAGCCTTCAGTCAGTTCGCCGTCTTTGCCGTCTACCGAAGCGAAATACTGAAGCTGGGTGGTCGCGTTGATCGTCACGGAGAACGGCGACGGGCCTGAAAGGCGACCTAGGGTCGTGGTGCGAGGGTCGTTCCCATTCGAGCTCACGTAGATGGTCGCATCGAGATCAGCTTTGAGGGTGATGGTGATCTCACCGTTGAACAGACCAGCCGGAGGTTCTGCGGTGACCTTCGGGGGCCCGAGTTCGGCGTTCGGTTCTATCTCGAAGGCATGTTGAATTTGGCCGCAGTTGACCGACAGCAAAACGAGCAGAGCGAGGGGCAAAATTCGCATGTTGGGGGCGCATTGGGCGCGCATCATCAACAAAAGTCAACGAGGCAGCGAACGCTTAGCGAGTGCGTTTTTTGTCAGAGAGATCGGTGTTGACCAAAGGCGAGAAGAAACAGTCTTTTTTGGTGTACTCATCGAATGAAAAGGCAAACCGGTAGCTCGCGGCTGAGCGTTGATTGCAGTCAGCTCGCTCGCAAAAGCGACACGAGACACCGATGGGTACGGCATCTCGTTTGAGGTCAATGCTGGGTAACCCATAAGCCAGAAATCTTGCGTTCTCGGCGTGGGTACCCAAACCGATGGAATAGGCGGTACCTCGAACGATGGAACCCTCAATCGGCTGGAGCTGCACTTTGGCGAAATCGAAATACGTCGTCCCATCGGGCATGGCCGAAAATTGCCGCGTCAGTTGCGAGGGGTTCAAGAAGGCCAGGTGCACTGCCCATTTGCCGCAATTTCCCGCCGACGCAAACTGAATGCCTGTACCCGAATACCTCTTGCTGATGTTGCCGGCGATGTCGGTGCGTATGAAGTGAAACGGCAAGCCTTTTCGTTTCGGGTCTGCCAGGTTGCACACCCGGTGAGCCACCGTTTCATAGGTGACTCCGAAGATTGAAGAGAGCAGTTCCACGTCGTAGCGGGTGCGCTGAACTTCTTTGAAAAAGTCGCCGTAAGGCAGCATCAGGGCGCCAGCAAAGTAATTGGCCAAATTGACCTTGATGAGCCGAGGCGTCTCGGCGTGTTTTGTCTTCGCGCCCACGATGCGTTCAAGCAAACGTGTCTTGTCGAGCGTCAATAACCCCAGCGTTGCGGCCACCTGAAACTTGAGCGGCTGCTCGGTCAAGGTGGGCGAAATATCGAGCAAGCGCTCTTCTATCGCCAGCCGCCGCACCACCGAGCTGCCCTGAGGAGGGTTCGCAATGCGAGTGACGATTCCAAAGCGTCCTTCGAGCATCTTCATCAAAACGCTCGAGCTCAAAATGCGGTCATTCCCGAAGTCTTGGCGCAATGACTCAGCCTCGGCTTCCAATTCGGGAAAGTAGTTTTGGTGCGCCTGAAGAAAGTCTGACACCTCGTCGAAGGGTGAATAGTCGAGGCGTGCATCGTCAGGGCGAGCTCGCCCTCGTTCTTCATTTGAGAGCTGCGCCATCACGTTCTCAAGTTGAGAACGGGTATTTTTGTAGAGGTTAAACAAGGCAGCGACCGTGCCGGCCAATTTGGGTTCAGCTGAAAGAGACTGCAGCGAATCGGGGTCGAGATTGAGCGTCTTGAGCAAGGGCTCGTCGAGGAGCTTCGCTAATGCTTCATCAACTCGGCCTTCACCGAGCTCTGACATGAAGGTTTCAGGGTCGACGGAAAAGAAGCGAAGTGCTTTCCACAACAACGGGAAGGGGGTGACGCGCTTCCCCTTCTCGATGAGGTTTAAGTACGCCGGGCTGACGCCCAACTCGCGCGCGGCGTCAGCCTGTTTGATATTTTTCGAAAGCCTCAGCGCTCGCAGGCGATGTCCTACATTGGCGTTGAGCGCGTTCTCATTCATGTCAAAGCTTCAGCTGACTTCGAGCAATTCGATGTCGAATATCAACGTTGAATTGGGTGGAATGACGGGTGGGTAGCCGCTGGCCCCGTAGCCCAAGTCAGCAGGAATGGTGAGCTTCCTTCGGCCCCCCACTTTCATGCCCGCGACGCCTTGGTCCCACCCTTTGATCACCATTCCCGCTCCGAGCTTAAAATCAAAAGGCTCATTGCGATCGCGGCTCGAATCGAACTTCTTCCCATCGGTCAAGGTGCCTGTGTAGTGCACCGAAACGGCGCGGCCCGAAGTGGCTTCGGTACCTGCTCCGACTGTCAATTCTTCAATTTGAAGAGGCATGGGGCGCACCTTACCGATTCACCCCTCGCATTGTCGCCTGCGTTATAGGGCAGGGGACTCTTCGACAATACCTTGGGCTAAAAGAGCGATGCCTTGAAGACTCTCAATGGCGTCGCCCAGAAAAGGAGCGGCAATGGCAAAGGCCGTCGCCGGCACTTCTTGACGCAATTGTTTGAGCAGTGCGCGATCGCGTTCAACGCGGCTGTGCTCGACGCGAGCCAAGAGACCGAGTTTTTCGAGGCCTCGGCTCAACGCGGCATCGATGTGCTCGCCGGCAAGCGTATGCGGCTCGATCAAACCCTCAGTGCGAACCCAGCTTCGATTTAAGATGAAGCCTGCGAACGGCAACTTCATGGCCGTGATTCGGTCGCGAAAATACCGTGCATCGGCCAGTGCGGCTTGGTCAGGGCTCGTCACCAGCAAGAATGCCGACTCATTCGAGATAAGAAGAGCGCGCACGCCTTCCGCATGCGCTCGCATCGGGGCAAACATGCCTCCCATGGCGCCTAAAAATTCTTGAATCTCTTGATAGAACTCAACGCCGAATACTTTGCCCAGCACGGTGCCGATGAGTTCAGTGGCCTTCTTGAAGAGGCCTTTACTTTTCGAAGGTAAAAACAAAGAGAGAATGCGTTCATCGAGAAAACGAGCCAGCTTTCCTGGGGCTTCAAGAAAGTCGAGGGCGTTTCGCGCGGGCGGCGTATCGAGTACCAACAAGTCATAGCGATTGCTCGCGGCCAATTCGTACAGCGCCTCTGCCGCACTGTATTCCTGCATGCCGGCCACCAATTCACACAAGTGAAGGTACAGGCGACTGCGCAGAATGCGTTCAGCTTGTTCGGTGGTAGGAGCCATGGTGCGCACCAGTGTCTCAAACACCACTTCGGGGTTGAGCATCCACGCTTCGAGAGTGCCGGTGGTGACCCCTGCTTCGGCCAAACGTTTTGCAGAGACAGCCGTGGGCTTGAGCATGTGCTCAGACAAGCCCATCGCTTGTGCCAGACGCTTAGCCGGGTCGATGGTAAGCACCAACGCTCGTCGCCCTTGTCGCGCTCCCGCAAGACCGATGGCCGCAGCGGTGGTGGTCTTGCCCACGCCGCCGGCGCCACAGCACACGATCACTTTTTTTTCTGCCACCAACCGACCCAAATCGGGGAACGACGACATGGCCGATACCATACTCAGGAAGGGTGAGCTCGAGTCGCCTCGTTAGCCCATCAACAGAGTCAGATTTTTGGCGGTCTCAGGCCCCGTGCCTTCAACTTCGGCGAGTACACTTGACGCCTGAGGGTGCTTCTTCGCGAGGAGCGCAAGCGCCGCCTGTGCCCGCTCGATGCGCCCCAGTTCCCTCATTCCAAAAACGTTGCGGGAAGACAGGGCCTTCAAGGCGAGGTGTTCATCGCGGGTGAAGGGATCGTGAGGCACTCTGTTGACGACGATGGCTGAGACGGGAAGGTTGTGTTTGGCCAACCCTTTTTCTAATTCAATCGCTTCAGTGACGGGCAGCGTCTCAGGCAGGGTGACGATGACGCAGCCCGTGGTGGCTTTGTCGGTCAAAAAAGAAAGGCCTTCTTGAGCCGCCCGAAAAATGGGCCCACCTGGAATGACTCGAGTCAAAAATTCAGGAATGTGCGCCAGCGCGAGCGCGTGCCCAGTGGCTGGTGAGTCGACGATGCACACGTCGAACATCGGGCTTCCGGAAAGCCGCTTTTGTTTGGCAAGATCGAGCATGCGGTACATCACGCCCATGTCTGAAAGACCTGGAGCGGCAGAGAGAAATTTCCGAAGCCCCTGACTGCGCATCGCGGTGTCCGCCAGCAGTTTGATGGGCAGCGCATTTTGAAGAAATCGCAAATGGCCCATGGTGGGCGTAAGCAAACTGACCCAGAGATTTTCTTCGCTCAATTGAGGCTCTTCAACGGGTTTCAACCCGCCGAGTGCCGCGTGAAGCTGCGA
>JAYUVR010000173.1:0-7166 GCA_043753955.1 Archangium sp.
CCAGATGCAACTGATACAGCTATTCCAGAATCTTGTCGGCAACGGCATCAAATACCAAAACCCGGGAGTTCCGCAAGTGCATGTCTCCGCTCTCGGCAACGGCGAAAAGCAATGGACTTTTTCAGTACGCGACAATGGACTGGGCATTGACTCGCAGTATATCGACAGGATTTTCGGCATGTTCCAGCGGCTGCACAAACGCGAGGAGTTTGCAGGTACAGGCATTGGTTTGGCCATCTGTAAGAAGATCGTCGAGCGCCATGGAGGAAACATCTCGGTAGAGTCAAAACCCGGGCATGGCTCCACCTTTCGCTTCGCATTGCGAGGCAATGAGGCGCGAACATGAAATCGAATGGCGCAGGCGGGATGCCTCTTCAAGTCTTACTGGTCGAAGACAGCCCGGGCGATGTCAGGCTCACCAAAGAAGCCTTCCGAGAAGCGAATGGGTCTATTTGTTTGCACGTGGCCATGGACGGCGTGGAAGCAATGGCTTTTCTGAAGCACGAAGAACCGTACGTTGATGCGCCTCGGCCAGATCTCATCTTGTTAGACTTGAACCTTCCCAAGATGGACGGCCGCGACGTATTGGCTCGGATCAAAGCAGACACGGTGCTCAAAACAATACCAACCATCGTGCTCACCACTTCTGCCGCCGAGGCCGATATTTTGAAGAGCTATCAACTCCAGGCCAATTGTTTTCTCACCAAACCCCTGCAGATCAGCGCCTTTGAAGATCTGGTGAGAAGCATCAATGATTTCTGGCTGACCAAAGTGAAGTTGCCCCAGCAACGACCGAAGTGATGACAAAAAAAGTTCTACTCGTCGAAGACAACCTCGGAGATGCGCGTTTGCTGCGTGAAATGCTCAATGAACAGGGTTCTCTTCCCGTCAAATTGACGCATGTCGAAAGCATGAGCGCTGCCGAAAAATATTTGGCAGAGGGTCGATTCGACGCGATTTTACTCGACCTGGGACTTCCCGATGTAGCCGGGCTCGAGGCCATTCGTCGGGCTCATCTGGCAGCGCCCACCGTCGCGCTGGTGGTGCTCACCGGCTTAGACAACGAGTCGCTGGCGCTACAGTCATTGCAAGAGGGTGCGCAAGATTACCTGGTCAAGGGGCAAATCGAGACGCGTGGTTTGCGAAGAGCCCTGGGCTACGCGATCGAGCGCAAGAGCATGGAAGAGACGCTCTCTGCTGAAAGAGAACGCGCGCAGGTCACGCTCAATTGTATCGGCGATGCTGTCATCTGCACCGACAGCGCAGGGAGCCTCACCTTTCTAAACGTAGTCGCAGAGAAAATGACGGGCTGGTCGTGGAAAGAAGCTGCCGGTCGCACTATGGCCGAGGTGGTCAAGATGAGCGATCTCCCCAGTGGTGAGAACGATGGTGCTCAACGGACCCTTATTCGCCGTGATGGAACTGAACTTCCGATTGAAGAAACGGTTGCTCCTATCTACGACCGCGAAGGTCTGCCATCGGGGGCAGTATTCGTTTTCCGTGACGTGAGCGCCGCGCGCGCCATGTTGATGAAGGTGACCCATTCGAATCAGCACGACTTTCTGACGGGGTTGCCCAATCGAGCGCTTCTGAACGACCGACTCAATCAGGCCATCGTCTTGGCCCAACGAAACCAGAATCGGGTCGGAATTCTGTTCCTTGATCTCGATGGCTTCAAACACATCAACGATTCCCTTGGCCACTCGGTGGGGGACAGACTTCTTCAATCGACCGCGAAGCGCCTGCTCAGTTGTGCTCGCGCGTCAGATACCGTCAGCCGGCAGGGAGGCGACGAGTTCGTGGTGCTGCTTTCAGAAATGAAGCTCACTGAAGACGCGGCCATTACGGCGAGCAGAATGCTGACCGCCGTGGCTGCGCCTCATTCTATTGAAGAACATGAGCTTCACGTCACCACCAGCATCGGTGTGAGCGTCTACCCAGACGATGGGCTGGACGCTGAGACTTTGATCAAGAACGCAGATACCGCGATGTATCAAGCCAAGGAAAATGGGCGTCAAAGCTATCAATTCTTTCAAGCGGTAATGAATGCTCGCGCCGTCAAACGGCAATCGATCGAAGAAGGTTTGCGACGGGCGCTCAATCGCAACGAATTCACTCTCCATTACCAACCGAAAGTCGATTTCAAGACGGGCGCAATCACGGGCGCCGAAGCGCTGCTTCGTTGGCAACACCCAACACTCGGTGCAGTGAGCCCGGCCCAATTCATTCCTGTCGCCGAGGCCTGTGGGCTGATTCGGCCGATCGGCAACTGGGTGCTGCGTCGAGCCTGCGAACAGGCGCAAGCTTGGGCCGCTCGAGGTCTTCCTATTGCCACCATTGCGGTCAACGTTTCTGCAATGGAATTTCGCGACGACAACTTTCTCAAGGGCTTGTTCGCGATATTGAATGAGACAGGTCTAGATCCCACTACGCTCGAATTAGAATTGACCGAAAGCGTTTTGATGCAACATGCCGATTCATCGGCGGTCATTCTTCAGACCTTGCGCAGCAGAGGCGTTCGCGTCGCAATTGACGACTTCGGCACTGGGTATTCCAGCCTGAGTTACTTGAGAAAATTTCCCATCGATGCCTTGAAGATTGACCAGTCATTCGTGCGCGAAATCGCTCATGCAGAAGACGCGAGCATTGTGACCGCAGTGATTAAGATGGCCCAAAGTCTCAAGCTGCGAGTAGTTGCTGAAGGCGTCGAGACTCTGGAGCAACTGACGTTTCTACATGAACATGAATGCGATGAAGCGCAAGGGTACTATTTTAGCCGGCCGGTGCTTCCGCAGCAGTTTGCAAAACTTTTGAAGAGCGGCATTTTTGTGGTGTGAGGCTTTCCGACGAACCCGATTTTTTCGCTGTCGAGCGCGTGTCGGACCCATCTGGTAGAAACCTTTTTCATGAGCATCGGGTCTTGGTTGGTCGCCATAGCGGTGGGGCTGGTCGCTGCGACACTTGGGTGGTTGCTCGCTCGCCGCGGTCGAGAGGTTCGGCTTCGAGAAATCGAGATGGAACTTGCGGCTGCGCGGGCTCAGCTTGAGGCTGGTGATGCCTCGATGTCGCGACTTGATGCTCAGGTGGCTCGATTGACGGCGCATGAAGAGCAGTTGGCTGTTGCGCTCAACACGGCCCGTTCAGATTTTGTTCGCGCCGATGCCGAAGTGCGTTTTCTAAGCAATCAAGTCGACCAAATTTATGCCGATAAGACAGAAAAGGAACGCCAGGCCATGCACGCTCAAGCTGCGCTGGCTGACGCTTCAGCGCGGTTGGGCCGACTCGAGGCCGAATTGTTGGCGGCCAACGCGAGAGGAGTGAAAACCGAAGCGCTGGAAGAACGATTGTCGCAAGTGCTTGAGACGGCTGTCCGACAAGAGGCGGAGCTCAAATCGGTTCTCGAGTGTCGGCATTCATTGGAAATGCAAGTGGGTGGCCTGGCGCCGTTGCAGCAGCGCGTTCAAGAACTGGCGCAAGCATTGGCTCGGGCGCAGTCACTGCTTGAGGCCGAACGGGCTCGCACCGAAGAACGGGCTCAAACGGCTGAACACGATCGCCACGCCATGCGACTTGAATTTGAAGCCCTGGGGCAGAAACTGATTGAAGAGAAGGGCAAGTCGATGCTCGACCAAAGTCACAAAGGGCTCGAAGGGCTCTTGTCGCCCGTGCGGGAACGACTCAAAGAATTTGAAGAAAAGTTTCAAAAGACCTTCGACCAAGACAATCGAGATCGCGCCTCGTTGCTCGAAAAACTGCGGCAACTGCAAGAGACGCAAAGCAAGTTGCACGATGACGCACTTTCACTGTCGCGTGCCTTGTCGGGTGAATCTCGGGCCCAGGGCGACTGGGGCGAATTGGTGCTTGAGAGCTTGCTTTCAACTGCAGGGCTCACTGAAGGTCGCGAGTATGATTTGCAGGTCGACCATCTCAATACAGACGGCAATCATCGGAGACCAGATGTATTGGTCTATCTGCCTCCCAATCGAGCCATCGTCATTGATGCCAAGTGCTCAGTTTCTGCGTTTATTGCTTCAACGCGAGCGACTTCAGAAGAAGAGCGAGAAAGTCAGCTCGACTTGCATGTACAGGCATTGCGCTCGCACGTGAAGCTGCTTGCAGCCAAAGAGTATCAATCGGTACTCAAAGAGCGTTCTCTCGATTTCGTGTTTCTGTTTGTCCCCAGTGAAGCCGCATTTTGTTCTGCATTGTCTCGTAACCCAGGCTTGTCTGAAGAAGCCATGCGGCTTCGAGTGGTGTTGTGCAGCCCCACTACGGTGTTAGCGACGTTGCAGATGGTGCACCACGTATGGCGCAGCGAAAGACAAACGGTGAATGCGCAACGCATTGCTGAAGAAGCGGGAAAGATGATCGACAAGTTGTCGGCTGCCCTTGAGTCTTTCACCGAGGTGGGGGAACGCTTGGGGCAGGCTCACAATGCATTTGATATTGCGAAAGCGCGTTTGGCGACGGGGAAGGGGAATGTGATGAATATTGCCGACAAGGTGGTGCAACTTGGAGCCAGAGTGAGCAAACCTGAGAAATTGCTCGCCGCGCAACTGGCGATGGATGCTGAGCCCGATGCGAGCCCTCAAGCGCAGTTGCAACTTGAAGTGGGCAGCTACCCCACTGCTTGAATTCGATCAGTTGAAAAAGAAACGCATGGTAGAGGGCTTTGGTTTGTGAATGCTCCGGCGCAGATCAATTCAGAAGCGGTCGACACCTCGGCGTTGACGCCAATGATGAAGCAGTACCTCGAAGTCAAAGCACAGCACCCGCATGCGCTGCTGTTCTTTCGCTTGGGCGATTTTTACGAGCTCTTCTTTGACGACGCGGTGAAAGCGGCAGAATTGTTGCAAATCACCCTGACTTCACGGGCCAAAGGCGCCGATCGCGTGCCGATGTGCGGGGTGCCTCACCATGCAGCTCGGCGCTACATCGCCCGGTTGATCGAAGCGGGCGAACGCGTCGCCATCTGTGAGCAATTGAGTCTGCCCGGCAAGGGTATCGTCAAGCGCGATGTGGTTCGGGTGGTGACGCCGGGCATGATGCTCGATGATGATTCGCTTGAAGCCAGGGAAAATAACTTTTTGGTAGCCGTTGTGCCGGGGGAATCAGAAGACGATTGGGGTGCGGCGTGCATCGATGTCTCGACTGGCGAATTCGTGGCCATTCAGCCCGGCCCACTGGGTTTGATTGCCGACGAAGTCGGTCGTGCTTGCCCTAAAGAGCTCCTGATTGCTGAAGGTTTGGAAGAACGTGTTGAACCGCTTCTGCGCCTGCTGAGCCGTCGCCCTTCTCTGGCTTTTCTTGGGGCCGATGCTTTTGACGTGAAGCGGGGGCGGCAGTTGCTGCTCAATCATTTTGCCGTGCAATCGCTCGAAGGGTTTGGGGTCGAAAAGGGTGGCCTTTCACTCGGCGCTGCCGGGGCGGCCTTGCGCTATGTCAAAGAGACGCAGAAGAGCATGGCTGGCCATGTTGATCGCATCAGCTTTCAGGGCCGGGGCGGGGTGCTGGTCATCGATGAGGCGACTCGAGCAAACTTAGAATTGGTGCGCACTTCCAAAGAGGGCGCTCGAGCGGGCTCTTTGTTGGGGGTACTCGATCGTACCGCCACTTCTTTAGGGGCTCGCAAGTTGTCTCGCTGGCTCACGGCTCCATTGGGTGATGTGCGCAGCATTGAGACTCGGCTCGATGCAGTTGAAGAATTGCTGCTGAAGGGCGCACAGCGCGAGGCATTGAGCGCCACTTTGAAAGAGATAGCCGATGTCGAGCGACTGTGTGGTCGGCTCTCGTTGGCTTCTGGGGGCGCGCGAGATCTCTGTGGGCTTGCGCGTTCGATTGGCGTCATGCCCAGGTTAACCGCGGCTCTGGCGACCATGAAGAGCGAACTCCTTCTCGCATTGATTGGCCCGCTCTCGGCGCCGAGTTTGTGTGCGCTCGGGTCTGTTTTAGAACGCGCTTTGGTCGATGAGCCTCCAGCGGTGCTGGCTGAGGGAGGCTTCATTCGGAGCGGCTATTTGGCCGAACTTGATGTGTTGGTTGAACTGTCGAGCAGCGGCAAAGAATACCTTTTGAAGCTCGAGGCGAGGGAACGCGAACGCACCGGCATCAGCTCGCTCAAAGTTCGTTACAACAGGGTGTTTGGCTATTACCTCGAAGTCACCAAAGCCAATTTGCAACACGTGCCTCAGGAATGGATCCGTAAGCAAACCACCGCGGGTGGTGAACGGTATGTGACGGAAGAACTCAAGACCTACGAAGAGAAAGTTCTCACCGCCGATGAACAGCGTATTGCTTTAGAGCAACGTCTGTTTGAAGAGCTGCGAGTGCAGGTGGTGGCGCAAGCCAGTCAGTTAAGAGCTGCCAGTGATGCGGTAGCTACGCTTGATGCCTTGGTGTCGTTTGCGCGGGTTTCTGCTGAAAATGGCTACGTACGCCCGGTAGTCGATGAATCGAGTGTGGTCGAATTGATCGGTGGTCGACACCCGGTGGTAGAAAAAGCATTGGGGAACGAATCATTTATTCCCAATGATGTGCGGCTCGATCGCCAAGACGCACAGGTGTTGATCATCACCGGGCCCAACATGGCTGGAAAATCGACGGTGATGCGTCAAGTCGCCATCGCCGCCGTGATGGCCCAGGCGGGTTGTTTTGTAGCGGCGAAGAGTGCGCGCTTGGGCGTGTGCGATCGCGTCTTCACTCGAGTCGGTGCGGCTGACAACTTGGCGCGCGGGCAGTCGACCTTCATGGTTGAGATGACCGAGACAGCAAACATTCTGCATCACGCCACCAAGCGCAGTTTGGTCGTGCTCGATGAAATTGGGCGCGGTACCAGCACCTTTGACGGTTTGTCCATCGCCTGGGCGGTGGCCGAACACCTCCACGATCGAATTGGAGCGCGCACGCTTTTCGCGACCCACTACCACGAGCTGACCGACCTCGCTCGCGAGAAGGCACGCGTCAAAAATTGTTCCATCGCCGTCAAAGAGCATCAGGGCAGAATCATTTTTCTACGCAAGTTGATCCCCGGCGCCGCCAGTCGGAGCTATGGCATCGAAGTGGCGCGGCTCGCTGGTATTCCCCCTGAGGTTTTGGCGCGGGCTCGAGAGTTGCTGCACAACCTTGAGGCGGGTGAATTTGACGAAGCGGGTCGCCCTCGGTTGGCC
>JAYUVR010000174.1:0-4758 GCA_043753955.1 Archangium sp.
GGCAGCCCAACCGCCTCACATGAAAGGGGAACCACCACGGGCCGAAAATCGCCTAGCGAGATGGTGAGCTGGCCTTCCACGACACCTGCTGTTTCAGGAGAACAGTGTAGAGCCACCGACGTCGAGCCCATCTCCGCACGTTGAGGCAACTCGTCATCGCTGAAGAAAAAGCCGGGGCCTGACAACGCCCACGAGCCTTGAATGGGCGCCCCTGCGTTGATCACTTCTACGGTGAGAATCGACGAGGTTTGCCCCAGAAAAACCCTGCCGAAATCGAGCTGCATCGGTTCAATGCGCAGTGACACCGGCAACGGTTCAACGGACTTTTCGTTACAAGTACACCCAGCCCACAACGAAAGCACCACGAGGCTCAAGCCTCGAAGTGCACTTGTATTCACGCGGCTGAAGGCGCCAACACCGGCGCGAGATCATCGAGCTCGAGCTGATGAGACACCACATCACGAGATCGAGCAGGAACGATTTCGTAATTCGAGGGGTCAGACAACACTTTGGCGACCAACTTTTGATTGAGCGCGTGACCCGTCTTGTACACGGTCAATGCACCAATCACGGGCCGGCCTAACAGCGCGACGTCGCCCAGTGCATCGAGCAACTTGTGACGCACAAACTCATCAGGAAACCGCAAACCTTCAGGGTTCAGAATTGAAAAATCATCAACCACCACTGCATTGGCCAGCGAGCCACCGCGCGCCAAACCCATCGAACGAAGCCGATCGACATCTCGCAAAAAACCGAAGGTTCGAGCTCGAGCAACTTCACGAATGAAGGAGCGATCGCTGAATTCCAGCGTGAATTGCTGATCGCTGATCAGCGGGTGCATGAAGTCGATGGTGCAATCGATCCGAAATCGCTTGGCCGGAGAAAAAGTGGCGATCTTGTCGCCCTCAGTCACCGAAACCGTCTTCTTGATAACCAAAAAGCGCTTTGGTTCACCCTGATGCCGAATACCCGCTTCAGACATACGCATGGCAAAAGGGCCTGCGCTGCCGTCCATAATGGGAACTTCGCCCGCGTCGATTTCAATACGCAGGTTGTCGATACCCAAGCCGGAAAGCGCCGCCAACAGGTGCTCAACGGTTGCAACCTTGGCGTCGCCGAAACCTAAAGTGGTAGCCAACGCCGTATCAGTCACTTGCGACGCATTGACGGGAATAATTGGGCGCCCGGGCAAATCGACACGGACGAACGCCAGCCCATGGTTCACCGCCGCCGGCACCAGTCGGAGCGTGACGTTCTCGCCACTATGAAGGCCTACGCCCTCAATGACGATTGTTCTCTGAAGTGTTCGCTGCTCGAACGATTCGCCGGCCATGACCTATCGCGCCCTTGGTGTGCCGGCAGTTCCGGCGTGCTGCGGCGCGTTGAGCAACCCATATGCCACCTCCACCGCTCTACGGAAGCAAAAACCACCTGAAATTACAGAGTGGACTATGGATGCACCAGCGCAGTTTCCTGATGCTCTGACAAAAGTGACATGTTTTTCATCGGCTTAGGGACAACCGCTCAGAACAGATCGCCCTGGGTCTCCCGCTTGGGGGCCACTTTCCCGAAGTATTCGTAGGCGTGAAGGGTCGCCATTCGGCCTCGAGGGGTGCGGTGAATGAACCCCTCTTGCAGCAGGTAGGGCTCGTACACATCTTCAATGGTATCGCGCTCTTCGCCGACAGCCGCGGCAATGGTTTCGACTCCAACGGGGCCTCCGCCGAATTTCTCGATCACCATCAGCAAAATTCGCCGGTCCATGTGATCTAGACCGCTTGCATCAATGTCCAGTCGACGCAACGCGCTATCAGCCAGGGCTTGAGTGACCACACCGTTCCCTTCGACCTCGGCAAAGTCCCTCAGCCGGCGAAGGAGTCGGTTGGCAATACGCGGTGTCCCTCGAGCTCGCGAGGAGATTTCCTGAGCCCCTTCGCGTTGAAGTTTGACGCCCAATATTCCCGCAGAGCGGGTCAGAATTTTTTGCAGATCGTCGGGCGAATAAAATTCGAGCCGCTCTTGAATCTGAAAGCGATCTCTCAGGGGCGACGTCAAAAGCCCCGTACGAGTGGTCGCCCCGATGAGCGTAAAAGGCGGCAAATCGATCTTCATCGCGCGCGCTGCAGGTCCAGAATCGATGGTGATGTCGAGACGAAAATCTTCCATCGCGGGGTAGAGATATTCTTCGATGGTTGCAGACAGTCGATGAATCTCGTCGATGAAGAGCACATCTTTGGGCGACAAATTGGTGAGCAACCCCGCCAAGTCGCCCTTCTTCTCTAAGGCAGGCCCAGAGGTCACATGCATCGTCGCCCCCAGGGCCGTACTGATGATGTGGGCCAGTGAGGTCTTCCCCAGCCCAGGAGGCCCCGAAAAGAGACAGTGATCGAGTGCCTCACCGCGTGCTTGAGCGGCTTTGACATAGACCTTGAGCTTTTCCACCACCTTGCCCTGCCCCACGTACTCATCAAACGAACCTGGCCGCAGGCTCGCTTCGAGACGTTGCTCATCTTGAGCGCCGGTGGGGTCGAGCGGGTCTCCGTGTTTTCGGCTCATGGGGAGGGCGCGGCTGTTTACCAGACGCTACAGCGTGCGGCGCCAGTTCGAAGCATTGAGGCTCCGCTGGGACATTGGAATGCCGTCTTAAAAGCGTCTGCATTGCCTAAGGGGCCGTTCACTCTCCACACAGGCGGGGCGTGGGGATCAGTAGTGACCCGCAGTCGAGCCTGTTCGGGTCTGACTTTTGTGCACCACGATTGGGCAAAGCCTAAGAAAAACTGCTGAGAAAGATCAAAGCGAGAAGTCGCATCGCGACTTTGTTTCTTCGCGTACCAGTCGGTCATCGCCGCGTGTGCCAACTTGAGGCCACCGAGATCAGCGACATTTTCACCCAAGGTGAGGTCGCCCTTGATCTTCAAATCATCGACCGCGGTGTAGCCATCGAATTGTTGTTTGACGCATTCGACGCGCGACACGAAGCTCTTGCCGCTCTTTTCTGTCCACCAGTCTTTGAGGTTCCCTTCGGCGTCAAACTGCCGGCCCATGTCGTCGAAGCCATGCGTAATTTCATGGCCAACCACCATGCCCATCGAACCGAAATTCACCGCATCAGTTGCCTCTTTGTTGAAAAAAGGAGGCTGAAGAATGCCCGCCGGAAAGACGATTTCATTCTTTTGCGGCGAGTAGTACGCGTTCACCGTCGGAGGCGACATTCCCCATTCATTGCGATCGACAGGCTTACCAATCTTGCCCAATTGTCGAGCGACTTCGAAGCGGCTGGTGGCCAGACTGGTCGAGAAAAAAGACTTTCTGTCTGTCTTGACTGCACTGTAGTCGCGCCACACGTCGGGGTAGCCAATCTTGTTGTTGCCCACCATCGAGCGCACTTTGACATCCGCCATCTTGCGCGTGTCTTCATCCATCCACGGCAGGGTTCCCAAGTTCTTTTCAAAGCTCTCTTCGAGCGCCGTCACCATGGCCATGGTGCGTGCTTTGGCGTCAGCTGGGAAATAGCGACGAGCGAATTCTCGACCAAGTGCTTCACCCAACTCGCCATCGACAAAACCGACGCACTTTTTCCAGCGGAGTCGGTCTTCTTTGGCACCCGTGAAATTCTTCGCCGTAAACGCGAACGATTCGTCTTGGAACGCTTTGGGGAGTGCCGGGACAGAGCCTCGCACAATCACCCAAGTCAAATAGGCCTTGAGCACGTCAGGCTTCGTGTCTTTTGCCACTGCGCTCACTTCGGCAAAATACGGTATCGAACTGATGTTGACCGCCTGCACCTCTTTGAGGCCAACGGTGGTGAAGAACACGTCCCAAGGGAAGTTGGGGGCCTTTTCTTTGAGGCCATCGCGATTGACGCGATTGTAGACCTTGCTTGGGTCGCGGCGGTCGACCCGGCTGAGCGACGCCTTCGCCAGACGCGTCTCAAGAGCCATGATCTCTTCGGCAGCTTTCTGTGCGTTGGCCGGTTTTTCACCCAGAAGCGTGAAGGACTTCTCAATGTAAGCGACGTAGTTACTGCGAATGCCTTTCATCCGCTCGCTGTCGTCTAAATAATAATCTCGGTCCGGGAGGCCCAAGCCGCCTTGATCTAAGCCCGAGATGACCTCAGCGGAATTTTTGAGATCTTGCTCGCTGCCGAGCACGAAAAAGGGTCGGTACCCAACCGCCTGCAGCTTGGCCACCTGCTTGGCCAAATCTGAAGCATTTGCGACGGCTGCTGAGGCGCCGATGAACTTTTTGACCTCTGGGAGGCTCTTCTCGATGGCCGCCTCATCGGTACAACTCGCGTAAGCATCACCCAGCTGTTTTGCGAAAGGCGTTCCTTCAGGGAGTTTGCCAGCCACAGCCTCCTCAAGAATGGCCTTGAGCGACAACTCGTTGCGGTCGGCGATGGAAACGAACCCGCGAGAATACAGCGGTCGATCTGAAGGAATCTCGGTCTTGGCTGCCCACCCACCACAGGCGTATTGATAGAAATTGCTGCAGGGGTCGGCCGCAAAATCCATCGCGCCTTCATCGAGACCGGCGGGCATGGGTTTGGTCAAATCAGCGACCCAGGGCTTCGACTCAACCTTGGTCGTTTCGGGGGTGCTGGCTACATCGCTTCGACTGGCCGACTCCTGCGTCGCGCAACACGCGAGCAGGAAGGCTCCCATCATTGTTTTTTTCAAAGTGCGCCTCCGCATTAAAGTCGGAGGGCTTCTAGCACTTACTTCGCGCCCAACAGACCCTTCTTCAAGCCTTCGTCAA
>JAYUVR010000175.1:0-3347 GCA_043753955.1 Archangium sp.
CGAAGGCCAAAAAATCGTCTCTATTCTCACCAAAATCGACCTCATCGAATTTTTGGCTGAGCGATAGATTTTCCCTCAGGAATTGACCCTTTAAGAGTCAACTCGCCACCCCTACTGGTGGCGGGTTTCCAAAGATTGTCAGATGACGTAAAACGAGCTATATCTCGTCACATGATGAGAAGCCATTCCAGTCGTCAGGCCCCAAGCGTTCCCACGCCAGCGGCAGTGATGACCAAGGCGGTTCTCCGCGTCGCTCAGCTGCTCGAGTTCAATGACAAGATGCTGTCTTCTATTTTGGGCGTCTCAGAATCGTCGGTACATCGGCTGGGAACCGGCCAGCGAGAGATTCTTTCCGATTCAAAAGAAGGTGAATTTGCCGCGCTCTTGGTGCGCCTCTTTCGGTCTCTCGACGTATTGGTGGGCGGCGACGCCGAATTGAGAAAACGCTGGCTCGAATCTCACAATCGCGCGCTCAACGCAGTACCGCTAGCGCTTCTTTCGAGTGCCCAAGGCCTGGTGAACGCGGTGGCTTATTTAGACGCGTCACGAGCCCCCCTCTAAGCCATCATCGTGGAATCAGAATTCCGTGCCGAGTGGTTCAAGGCGGCCAAAATTCGTCGTGCGAGTGCGTGGAGAGGCGTTGAGGCCCAGCACATCATTTCGACGATGAAGCTCGTCGACTCTGCGCAAGAGCAGGCGGTGCTCGAGCTCCTGCTCGAAAAATCGAAACCCCCGCTCCCCAAGCACACCGGTGAATCAGATTTTCTTCTCACCACCCCCTTTCGCTACATCTCGCGTTGGCCCAGCCGATTTAGAAAATTAGGCGAGTCAGGGGTCTGGTACGGCGCGGCCGAAGTATCTACGGTGCTCGCCGAAACCGGCTATTGGCGTTGGCGCTTTTTGATGGACAGCGACGGGCTCAAAGAGCGTTCCACCCAGATTCAATTGACTGTCTTTCGAGCGAACATTTCAGGACGCTGCCTTGACGTCACCGCAGGCCCATGGGTGGCCCTGCAGCCACTGCTGATGCACAAAAGCGACTACTCAACATGCCACCGCGTCGCCGACGAATGCCACCAACAGCACATCGCCTGGCTGCAGTACGCCTCGGTACGAGACCCACAAAACGGCCTGTGTATGGCTGTCTTCGAAGTCTCAGCCCTCACCCCGCACCGCCGCGTCGCAGTGCAAACATGGGCCGCCAAAATTCAGGCGAATAACGTCTTTTTTAACCACCACGGCGAGTCACTACAGTTCGACCCTCATCAGTGGTGAGAATACCTTTCCCAAAAAAATCAGCCCCAAGTCGCGCGAAACACAGTTGATGCTTCTCGCGCGGCCGTCACCACTACGCTGGGGTTTTTACCGCCTAAAAGAGCGATGGCGCCTTCAAGGAGCCCCCCTAGAAACTCGGACTGCTGAGTTTCTTCAGCCACAATTTCAAAATCTCGCTTGGCCAGTTGAGCAATGGTGAGTTTGACCGGGCCATACTGAGTCAACTCGATGGCTTGCTTCAGGGCTCTGGAAGGCCCTGCCAACTTGGCCATGGTGAGCCAGTGGCCTTTGACGACCCGCCGCGTCTGAAGGCAATCGATGATGTGCTTTCCCAGCTGACGCAATTGAAGCCCTGAATCGAGCTGCGGAAACAATGCATTCGCGGTGAGCGCTACTGCTTGGTACCAAACTTCACGCGGGTACAGCGCAAGCAGCGGGGCCGAGAGATCAATGCCAATAGCCGCCAATTCACTCGTCAACGCCGGCGTGACATCGCCTGCGAGCACTCGCTTCAACACGCCTTCGACCAACTTCCCGGGGATAGGGCTCATGGCGTCCGAAACTTGAGAATGAGGGGCTGATTTTTCGCAAATGACTCTGAAATGCGAGGCTTCTCTTCACGACCAAAATAAATTTCAGCGTAACCACCGCAAGGCCCTCGAACTGTCATTTCGTTCGCGAACGCAGGCAGCGGCAAGACATCTCCATTTCGCGCTTGAACCGGGCCAGGCAACACTTCGGTGATACAGGCAGCGCTGGTAAAAATGCGCAGGTACACCCGGCCGTCTTCACGAGCGAGTGGCGGCGCGTAGTCTTGCGGTTTGACGAAATTGCTGGCCGCGGGAAGGACCGGTTCAGGTTTTTTGGCGACGACAAATGCACTGGCAACCTGCTGGCCCGCATCGACAGCGTGACGCCGTTTGGCCAGTTCTGCACACCGGGGCGGAAAACCTTTTCCATCTTCACTGCGCTCAAGCACGTCGAGCTCAAAGGCCGTCAACTCAGGAGCCAGGGCACACTGCTTTTGACTGCGCGTTTTCCATTGGGGGTAAGCGTCGAGTACACACACTTGGCATTGCGTCACTTTCGCTTCGTCGTCTTCAGGCGCAGGGCGCTCACCTTTTTCGAGACGTCGAACTCTTTCACCAGGGTTGGGCAATGCACAGTGGCATTCGCGAAGTTCCCACGATGCTAAAAAGCCTGCGACCCAATCGATGTCGGTTTCAATCTTCGCTTGCTCGCCTCGAAAGTAGCGCCATTTTTCTAAGGGTGACGAAGCCAGCGCCTTTTCACGGGCGGCAGTCGGGCCTCCGAGGACAACCGCCGTCGCTATGGGCGGGCCCGCATCAATGCTGGCGCTTCGAGGGCGCTTGTTCACCGTTTCGGCACATTTAAGGCCTTCTAAAAGTAACCATGTTTTGTAGGGCCCGTATTCACTTTGCACTCTCACCGCGAGGCGAGCGATGTCCATCTGAGCTTGGGCCTGCACATACAAAGGCGCTCGCTCACGTGACGCACAATTGACAGTGCTGTCGCTCGGGCGCTCGGTCAGAATGCGCTTGGGAACGTATTTGAGTTTTCCGAATGGCCGTTGAACATCGTTCAACGCCTCTTCAAGCAATCGCCGATGCTCCACAGAAATGGCGGCTTGAGCTGCAGTGCATGCGTCGATGGCTTTCGCGCATTCTGAACTGACCTCGCTGCGTTCACCTTTCCACATGCCAGCCGAATCAAAACAAAAGGAGGCCACTCGATCGAGTCGCGCCGACAAAGTGCCCGACGACGAAGCCAGCATCGTCAAGGCAGTGACTTCTCGCGTGGGCGGCGCCTGACATTCAGGAGGCAGGTCAACCGAGAGCACAATGAGAGCGACTGCGAGCGAAAGCACCCAGCCACTCTGTCATGAAACAGTCGCTTAAGCCGCGTCGAAGGCAGTCTTCAAATCATCGATGAGGTCGCTCGCATCTTCGATGCCGACCGAAAGGCGAATGAGACCATCGGTGATGCCCAATTTTTCCCGATTTTCTTTGGGGATTGAGGCGTGCGTCATGATGGCCGGGTGCTCGATGAGC
>JAYUVR010000176.1:0-8585 GCA_043753955.1 Archangium sp.
AACGTAACCAATTACGTGGCCATCAATGACAATCGTCTTCTTTTGAGTGCTCTTTTCGCCGAGCACCTTCAACTGCCAATGAGAAAGAAATGCTTCCCAGTCGCGCCCTGGAAATACGGCCATTCGTTTCGCCACAGGGTCTTGCTGATGCGTGAAAAAGAAAGGCAAGTCGCTGTCGTTTACTTCCCGCAGCAGTGTCATGAACATCACCTTGTCAATGAGAGACAGTTCGAATCTGATTCACAAAAGTTGGCGGAGCAAAAGGTTTCGCTCAAGTCGCTTTGCTTGACCTGGTGCGGCTCAATACTTGGGGAAGCTCGTCGATATTGATGGGCTTGGTGAGATGCAAATCAAAGCCGGCTTCTTCTGCTTTGGCTTTTGCTCCAGAACCTCCGTAACCGGTGAGCGCCACCAAGTAGAACTTTTCTCCCCCAGGTTCAGCCCGAACCCGGCGAGCCACTTCATAGCCATCGATGCTAGGCAGACCCACGTCGATCAACGCCACGTCGGGTTGGAATTCAAAAATGCGCGAGAGCCCTTCGAGCCCGTCTTGAGCCGCCGCAACTTCGTGCCCTAAGGCTTCTAAGAAATCTTTGAGCGATTCACGTACATCATCAGAATCTTCAACGAGCAAAATGCGACGTTTCCGAGAGACGATAGGTTCCTTACTTTCTGATTGAGCGGTTTGGTGCGCAGAAGCGTGTATGTCTTTGAGCAGGGGAATGCGCACCACGAATTCGCTTCCTTTGCCCTTTCCTGCACTGTGAGCCGAGACGGCGCCACCATGCAATTCGACGAGGCGTTTAACCAAGGTCAGACCCAAACCCAGACCGCCGGCTCGACGGTCGATGGTCGGCGCTACTTGTACAAAGAGGTCAAACACATTCTCAAGCATGTCTGAGGGAATGCCGCGACCTGTGTCTCGCACGCTTAAGACGGCTTGCGAGACACCCTTGGTTTCCTCTCGGGTGAGCCGCACGATGAGGCACCCTCCAGGTTCTGTATATTTTGCGGCATTGGTCAGTAAGTTCACCAACACCTGTTCCAACCGAGTGGGATCGGCGTCAATTCGAAAGGGGCCTGAGGCGAACGTAACGGACACTTCATGTCGGTACGACTCGATGGTTGGGTGAACCGCCGTCAACGCATTTTGTACCAAGGCTGCGAGGTCTACCGTCTCTTTTCGGAGTTCGACTTTGCCTCGGGTAATGCGAGCTACATCGAGAAGGTCGTCTACGAGACGTACCAAGTTTCCCATTTGCCGGCGCGCGGTGTCTCGGTGCTTCGCCATCTTTACGACATCGCCTTCCGACCGCTCAAGCAACGAAAGTGCCGTGTTGATGGCTGCCATCGGGTTTCTTAATTCGTGTGCCAGCATGGCGAGAAATTCATCTTTGCGCAGATCAGCCAGTTTCAGCTCTTCCAACAAAGACTCACTTCGTCTCTTCGCATGAACTTGAGCGGTCACATCAACTGCGACCGTCATGATGTCTGTCACTGTGCCGCTTGAATCGCGTACGGGCTGGCTGGTGAATTTGAAATAGGCATTCTGAGGCGTGCTCGAGTTCGGGCGATCGACGGGGATGCAGAACTCATCAGCATTGAATGGCACCCCGCTGCGGAAAACTTCTTCGAGCACTTGAAAGAGTGGGGCATCGCTGGGGAATTCCGGAAAGGCGTCGCGGAGTGATCGCCCGACAATGTTTTTTCGCCCCATCACTTCGAGGTACAACGGGTTTGCCAATTCGTAGACCAGCTTCGGGCCGCTGACGACAGACATCGCCAAAGGTGCTTGCATGAATTGCTCGTGGAGTCGCGCTCTTGCTTTAACCACTTCGGCTCGCACGCGCGCAATTTCAAGTCGGGCACCAACTCGGGCGACCAGTTCTTTACCTGAGAAGGGTTTGACCAAATAGTCGTCAGCCCCGCGTTGCATGGCTTCGACAGAGGCCGCTTCGCCAGCTCTGGCGGAAAGAAGAATGACGGGTACCGCGCGCGCCTTTTCGTCTCTTCTGAGCGCTTCGAGCAATTCGAAACCATTCAAGCCTGGCATCATCACGTCGCTGATGACCAAATCTGGCAGTTGAATTTGTGCTTGCAGCAGCGCTTCTTGACCGTTCGAAACGGCATCGACTTGCCAGCCTTGAGCAATGAGAAGCCGGCGTACGTACTCGCGCATGTCGGCGTTGTCGTCAGCAAGAAGAATGCGCGCATGGCCATTCGACTGAATGAAATGAGTGCTGATGACTGCCTGCGGTGAATCAGAAGAACTGCTGGTTGTGCCCTGAAGCCAGCCGGAGGCTTCATCTAAGAATGACGACGCACTCAAGGGTGCAGAAGCGATTCTCGGAACACCCTCGAGATGGTCCTTGGGCAAATGCGCCGTTCCCAATGGAAGTGACACGGTAAAGTGGCTGCCCTTCCCGAGCTGGCTGTCTACGGCGATTGAACCCCCGTGCAGGCCCGCCAGTTCTTGCACGAGTGCCAGACCGATGCCGCTGCCTTCATAGCTTCGGCCTTTGGCGCCTTCCACCCGGTGAAATCGCTCGAAGAGATGCGGCAGTTCGCCTTCAGGAATGCCCGTGCCTGTATCGGCGATCGTCAAATGGGCACGGCCTTCCGTCGCTCTAAGCGATACGTGAATGCCCCCCTCGAACGTAAATTTAAATGCGTTGGAAAGCAGGTTGAGAACAACCTTCTCGTACATGGTTCGATCGACGTAGACCGGCTCAGCGAGCCCAGCGCAGTCGATGGTGAGCGTCAAACCGGCCTTTTCTATCAGCGAGCGAAAGGTGCTGGCCAATTCGGCTGTAAATACATTCAAATCAGTGGGTTGGTATTGCACTTCAGTACGGCCTGCTTCAATTCGGCTGAAATCGAGCAGCGTGTTGACCAGTTTGAGAAGACGTTTTGAGTTGCGAAGAACCGTTTCTTGCCGCTCTCTTTGCCGGGGAGGCAAAGGTTGATCTGCATCGAGAAGACTGTCTTCCACCGGGCCGAGCATGAGTGTGAGCGGAGTTCGAAATTCATGTGAGACATTGCTGAAAAAGGCGGTTTTTGCACGGTCCAACTCGGCCAGCGCTGCGGCACGGGCTTGTTCATTTTCATAGGCGCGTACGCTCGCCACTGCGGTGGTGACGGTGGTTCGCAAACCTTCATAGAATGCGTGGTAGCCGGCATCGAGGGCCCGGCGTGCGCTGACTCCCGCGACCAAAAAGCCGATGGGCAGGGTTTCGCCAGGAGGTTGAAGGGGCAGAAGCAACGCCTTGTGCGGCAGTTCTGGGTAGGGCCCACACTGTTGCCCTCTGAGATGTTTATCGATGCCCTCAAGCGTTTCGATGCGCCGCGATGAACGGGTGCCAGCAAGAGGCCATGTCGGCTCGATTGCAGCGGTGAAATCAAGATGGCTCGGGCTCGCTGAACTGCCGCTCGGTATTCCGGCTGCGCAGAGAAGTTGAGCTTGACGCCCCTCTTCCTTCATCTCGTAAAACAGCAAGAAGGGGAGATCTAATTCGTAGTCGGGGTAAGCCTCGATCAACCGTTCGCCGATTTGAGTCATCGACTGCGCTACGCCCAGATGGGTTGAAAGTGTGCCGAGTGTTTGGGTTCTCCGTGAGCCCAACATTTTATCTGTGGTCTCGGTGATGGGGTGAAAGAGGCCACCGACATCGCCCGACTCATCGCGAATGGGGCTGAAGGAGAACGTCATGAAGGCTTCTTCTAAGTAGCCGTAGCGGTCGAGGAACATGCGCAAGTTCTCGATGTATGAGCCTTCCCCGCCTTGGGCTTTGTCGACGATGTGTCCTACGACTGGCAGCGCTGACGCCCAACACTCATTGAAACGTTGGCCCATCGAGTGCGGGTGTTTTTCGCCACAGATGGGGCGATACGCATCGTTGTAAATTTGAACGCGCTCGGGGCCCCATGCGATTAAAATGGGAAAGGTCGACGAAAGACACAGACTGACGGTGGTGCGCAAACTTTGAGGCCACAATTCGGGGCTGCCCAATGGTGTTTGCGCCCAATCCATCGAGCGAATGAGTCGGCCCATTTCGCCTCCGCCTTGCAGAAAGTCGGCTTTGACAGAGGGGTTGTTATTGTTTTTCAGCATCACCAGGAGCCCGTGAAGAATTCGAAGAGAATCGTACTCAAGAAAAACGCGCAAAGCAGGCCTCACTGCCGCGGCGTTCCTCCAGTTATTGGTATCTCACTTGGGTTTTCTGTTTTCGATTTGTCTGTTTCTTCAATTTCGCTGGCAATATCAGCCGCAACTTCTGCAGCTGTTTCCGCCGAAGCGCCAGAAGTGCGTTGTTTGTACACGCGCTCTGCCTGAGCGTCGCGTTCGCGAAGTTGAGGGTCATCGGTGTCGTCCCCGGGTAGGTCGAGCCGGAGTTCCTCGATGGCCATGAGCAGCCCAGCCGCCATTGGTAACGCGAGAAGCGCACCAATAATGCCTCCTAACTTTCCACCGACGAGTAAGGCCACGACGACAGCGACTGGAGGGAGGCGCAGGGCAGAGCCGTAGATGCGAGGCACCAAGATTCGACTTTCGAATTCCTGGTAAGCCAAAAGACAGAACAAGACAATTGCAGCCACACCCCCACCTCGCTCAGCATAGGCGGCCAGAACTGCAGGCGTAGTCGCCAGAAGCGCGCCGACGAAGGGAATGACGTCAGTCAGCCCAGCGAAAGTCGCTAAAGCAAGCGCATTGGGAACACGACATGCAGTCAGCACCCCGAAGACAAATATCGCGATGACCGCTGAGGTGATGATTTGGCCTCGAATGTAGTGGCCCACGATGTTGGCAAGGTTCAATAACAACCGCGCCAAACGAAGATGAAATGTTTTGGGCACCAACGCATACAAGGCACCGCGCATGCGCACGTGGTCTGCGAGAAAATAAATGGAAAGGACGACTGCTGTTGCCATGTAGCCTGCCACTTCAACTGCGACCAATGACATCGAGGCGACAGAAGAGACCACTCCGGTCGTCGTGGCGGTTTGGGCAAGGTGAAAATTTCGCACCGTGCCTGCGAGGGCCTTGCTCATGGGGCGTTCAGCCAAAACGTCTGCAAGCTGCTCTTGGAACTTGGGAAGGTTTTCCAGAAATTGAGTCACCTGCGCCCAAAGAGAGGGAACGGAGACCAGCCCCAAACCAGCCACCACCAATGCGCACACTGAAAAGACCATCGCCAGCGCCGCCGTACGCCCGAAGCGACGCCGCTCAAGCCATTCAACGAATGGGTTCAAGGCCGTCGAAAGCATGAGTGCGGTGATCAGCACGATGAAAATGGGCCAGAGGTGGATGAATACCCAAACAGCCCCCACCACCAACGGAATGGCAATAAGCGTTTGAGTAGAAAACTCAATGCGTATGGGAGGAGACTTCTGAGGAGGGCGCGGCGTGCTCATTCCCCCTCGTAGCACCCTTCTGTTTTGGGGCATTGCTTGTTGCATCATCGGACTGTGCTCAGGTGGTGGTTCCTTTGCATTGGGACGAGCCATGGGCTCACAATTTCTCTCGCGGTAAAACGTTACCGCCGGCCTGGCGTTATTACCCGAGGCGCGTTGTGGCTTCTTCAAGGTGGGCCAGGTGCGGTGCGCAGTAAATGACGTGCCTGTGCTGCAGTACTTCGGGCACCTTTTCCAACGGCCCCGCATCGAGCTCTAGCGTTGACTCGTTCTCAAGTGTACTGGCCAACCACGTGGCCCTGTCGGAGCTTTGGGACGAGCCCAGTCCTCCTGTCACTCAGTTCAGCAAGGAAGAGAGAACGCAGTACATCTCGAACGGCCTCGGGGTTCTCCTGGGTACGCTGCACGATGGTTGGCCCAGAGTGCCACGAGACTCTTTTTGGGGGAAATGGGCGACCACGTCTTCGGCGGTGCTGATGATGAACGGCACACTCGATCCCGCAACGCCGATCTCGATTCAGAACGGTGCGCGAACTGCGTTCACTGGCTTGCATCAAACTTTTGTAGCCATTCCTCGCGGCTCCCATGGAGTGCTCCTCAACTCGCCGATAGTTGGGGACGTACCGTGTGGCACTTCATTGGTCGTGGCCTTTTTGACGAACCCGACTGCGCCACTCGACACTTCTTGCGTAGATCGTGTGGCGCCGCTGAAATTCGACCACGCTGCTTCAACCACAAACTTCTTTGGAACGGCTGATCTCTGGGGTGATTGAAATAAATACAAAGCTCGGCAAAAAACCTGGCCCTCATTATCCAGACGACTGCCCCAGACATGTCCACAGGTAGCGCATAGATGCTCCATATGTGCAGGACGCCCTCACGTAAGCTCTAGATCTCACATTGACAGTAAAGGTAATGAACAGTGGCTCACTTCGTGAAGTGCCACGCTGCGGAAGATCTCGGCTTCGATCTCGGAGTGCATCATGAAAGTTTTATTGTGGGTGTGTGCCTTGACTGTAGCGAACGCCTCATTGGCGTTCGCAAAGCCTGTCACTTTTCAGCTCGGCATTGGCGAACAACGAGAATTCCCTATTTCTACGGCCGTGGGCGTGGTCATCAATCAGCCTGAAATCGCAGACATTCAGCTGATTGGGAAAAATCGGGTTCAAATTTCTGGCACTGCCGTCGGTTCGGCTGAAATCGATGTGTGGACGCCTTCCGGCCAGGTCGTCAAGCATACCGTTGTGGTGGGGTCCCGCGGAGGACGTGTGCGCGCTCCTCCGGCGCCTTCTCCATTCATCGATGAGGGTTGGAACAGCCCCAAGTTTGGCGGCTTGCATCTTGAGCCCGTTCACTGCGGTGTTGATCTCGAGCCTGCTGCTCGAAAACAGCTTCGTGAAGCGAGGGCCTTGCTCGCGGGCGAAGACATACTTCCGGCAATTGCCCGACTCGAGCGAGTGATTGAATCGATGCCAGAAGCCATTGTGGCCCGCATTTTTCTCGGCGCGGCTTACCAGCGCATCGGTGACGAGACGCGAGGCATTACGCAGTACGAAACATATGTATTGTCATGTGCAGACGATTCTTTGACCCCCCCACTGATTGGAGTGCTCAGGGACTTTGTGGACCGTTCGGGCTCTTTGGCCCCGAGGGCCTCATCGTCTTCGCTGCGGAAAGTCAGCAAATCGGTGATCGCGATGCGGGGGCTCTCTTCAGGCGATAAAAAGCTCAAGAAGCGCCGCACGTTCAGACCTCAGCCCATCTAAGAGGGGACTGATTGTCGCAATAGGCGCGCAGGTACAAATGCCGCAGATGCCAAGGTCTGCGCTTTCTTTCCTGCTTGGAATACCAGTCACACGTGGAGTGCGGCAACGTGTCCGGAACCTTTGCGACTTTTGCTTACGATGTAAGTCGCAGGGCGCTAGCTGAGCGCACTACTCTGAAGGCCTTACTTCTCAAACCATCGAAACCGCATCAAGCAGGCAGCGGCGGGCCTCGATGGGTGTAATGTTCCGAGTCAAGTGCATCGCTTTTCATCTTGCAGGACGAACCCTTGACTTCATCATTTGTAAAATCGCTCGCGCGACCTGCAATCGCTTTTTTTCTCGCCGCGTTATGCGCCTGCAGGGGAACGAGCTATCTCGACCTCGACGCCCAACTGAAGAACACCTCAAAGCCAGATCTCCTGGTGTCAGAGCTGACGTATGCCGACGGAATGTACACCGCGACGGTGCAAAACCTTGGCACCGTGGCAACCTCTGCGAAGTTGGATATTTCGGTTGGGTATTGGGTAGATGGAATGCGCGTCACCTGGGGCTCTGTGAAGGGGCCGCTCGAGTCACGTGGCGCTGTCACCATTGGCTCTGAAGGTGGCCCGTACGTCATTTCTGCTGACAGACATACGGTGCTGGCCGCCGTTGATGACATCGAGGACATTGCTGAGTCGGTCGAGAACAATAATCACAACTGGATAGTGATTGGCGGTGACAAAGAAGCACCTACGGCGCCAGGAAATTTGACTGCAACCGCAACGTCAACCACAAGCATTGAACTGACATGGCAGGCTTCGACTGATGACGTGGGCGTGGTAGGTTACGCCATGTATCGCGATGGCGTTCAGATTGCCGCGCTCGCTGACACTTTCTATACAGACACAGACCTGATGCCGGCTACCCTTTACTCATACATCGTGATTGCCTTTGACGAAGACGGTAACGAGAGTGCCCAAGCAGAAGTCAGCGTCATGACCCCTGCCATTGACATCGCGCGGCCCGACGTCGTCGTTACCGCGGTTTCGTTTGCTGATGGGCTATTCACTTCAACAGTCTTAAACCAGGGGGCCGCTTCCACCTCAGCGGGAATCGCGATTGGAGTTGGGTATTGGGTGGATGGCGTTCAAGTGACTCGGGGGAATAGCGCTGGCCCGCTGGCACCGGGTGCTTCTGTAGCCGTCGGCACTCAAGGCGGCCCATTTGATGCGATAACTCCAGGCCAGCACACCATCATGGCGTATGTCGATGACGTGAACCGATTCGTCGAGTCTGACGAAACAAATAACCAATTCTCACAAGTGATAGATGTCTCTGTTGTGCCGCCGTCAGATGGGGGAACTGATGCCGGAATTGACGCGGGTATCTTTATGCCAGGCACCCCCTTCGGGGGTGCAGAAGGCG
>JAYUVR010000177.1:0-6173 GCA_043753955.1 Archangium sp.
GGCGATGGTCACCGCGAACGCCCAACAGAAACAGCGGAATGAAGATGAAGTTAAAGG
Source organism: Archangium sp. (assembly GCA_043753955.1). Taxonomy (GTDB): domain Bacteria; phylum Myxococcota; class Myxococcia; order Myxococcales; family Myxococcaceae; genus Archangium_A. Next base: position 58 of record JAYUVR010000177.1, read on the forward strand.
GAATGATGGTGCCCCAGAAATGCACCTTGCCCCAGGTGTCATTGAGGTAGCGCCCAAACATCTTCGGGAACCAGTACGTCACGGCTGAGAACACCGAGATGAACGCAATGGGGAAGAAGGTGTAGTGGAAGTGCGCCAGTACGAAATAGGTGTCGTGGAAATAGATGTCGGCGCCTGAGGCTCCCAGGAAGATGCCGGTGACTCCGCCCACCAAAAATTCACCGATAAACGCCAGCGCCCACAGCATCGGCGTCGTCAGGCGAATCGAACCGCCAAAGAGCGTCGCGATGTAGACGAAGACCATCTCTGCCACAGGTATTGAAATCAACAAGGTGGTGACTGAGAAGATGTTCGCCATGCGCGGGTCGATGCCGGCGATGAACTGGTGATGGGCCCACACGAAGAACGACAACACGCCCGTGCCGATGAAGGTGTACAGCACCGTCTTGTAGGCGAAGAGCTTCTTGCGACTGAAGGTGGTGATGACTTCAGCGACGATGCCCATCGCCGGCAAAAGCACCACGTACACTTCAGGGTGACCGAAGAACCAGAACAAGTGCTGCCACAGCACCGGGTCTCCACCTTTATTGGGGTCGAAGAACGCAGTGCCTATGGTCTGGTCGAACAACAACATCACCGCGCCTGCAATCAGGGGCCCGACTGAAGCCATGAACAGAATCGAGGCGATGATGATGGACCACACCACGATGGGTACATCGAACATCTTCATGCCCGGCGCACGGCTGTTCATCACCGTGGTCACGAAATTGATGCCGCCCAAGAGGAAGGCTGTAAATTCAAGCGCCACCGAAAAGAGCCACATTGGCGCGCCCAGCGGCGTGAGGTTGTATTCAGGTTTGGCGGCCAGTGGTGGGTAGCTGGTCCACGCGCCTCCGAAGGCACCACCGTCAACAAAGAATGACGAGATGAGCACGATGACGCTGAGCAAAAAGATTTGGTAACTCAGCCGATTGAGCCGAGGGAAAACCATGTCATCGCAGCCAATCATCAGCGGAATGAGGTAGTTCCCCAACGCGGCGATCAACACTGGCATCGCGACCCAAAAAATCATCACTGAACCGTGGGTGGTGACCAACGCGTTGTAGTCGCTCGCGGTCACACGCCCAAACCCCGGCACGCTCATGCCTGGGAAAGCCATCTGCATGCGAAAAGCATACACGGTGAAACCACCGATGAGCGCCATGAACATGCCGGTGAACAGGTACTGCATGCCGATGATTTTGTGGTCCGTCGACCACAGGTACTTCATGAAGAAATTCTGATGGTGATGCCCATGCCCGTGTGCATCGTGCCCGTGGTGCTCGTGCCCACTGGCGGCGGGACTTGCGGTACTGCTCATGGCATGCCTCCGGTCTGCGTCGTCGGCGCAGCAATTTGCGCGGTGGGAGCACTCTGTGAAAGCACCCAGGCCGCGTGGTCTTCAGGTGTTTCGATGAGCACTCGCGCGGGCATCAGCGCGTGACCGATGCCGCAAATTTCTGTGCACTGAATGTCGAAGCCGCCCGTCATGGTGGGCTTGAACCAGCCTCGAATAGTGCGGCCGGGAATGATGTCTTGTTTCAGACGGAAAACAGGTATCGAAAAGCTGTGCAACACGTCGCGGCTCTGCAGTTCAAAGTGGTACATCTTGCCCTTCTCAACGTGGAGCTCATCAATCATCCTGATGTCATCAGCGGTGTCGAGTTTGCCGTCGAGGCCTGGGTGCACAAAAGTCCACGCCCATTGCTGGGCGATGACGCGCACGGTGGCGTCGGCTTGCGGCATGGTCTGCTTCACGTCTTGCCATACCTTCACTGCGGCGATGATGATCCACACGTCGAAGGCCAGGGTGATGTAGTGCGGCACGGCGACCCAACGCTTTTCTTTCGAAGACTCGCCGGCGACGTATTGGGCTTTGACCCCTTCTTGCGCCGAATAGCGCACGATGAGGTAGACCAACACGCCTTCAGCCAACAGAAACCAAAAGCCGGTGATGGCCGTAACGAGCAGAATCAGGTAGTCGATGTCACCTGAAAACGTTGAGGCAGATTCGAGGTAGTGGCTGATCATCGCTCACCTCAAAACGAAGAAGTAGACCACTGCAAAAAAGGCGACCGCGCCGCCTGCAGTGATTGCAAAAATGGTCGTCGACAATGCATCAGGGGTGGTTTCACCGGCCATAGTCTGCTCGCTCACTTCGCCAGGGTAGAGATGTGGGCCACGACGTTCTTCATGGCTTGCTCATCAGGCAACGTCATCGACATGGGCCGCATCTGAGCCCCCGTGATGTCTTGCGGGTTGGTGCCTCGAATGCCGCTCTTAAACTTCTTGAGCTGGCTGACCAGATACCAATCATGCTGACCTGCAATTGGGGGTGCCTTCAACGCCACGTTCCCCTTGCCGTCGGGGCCATGACACGCGAGGCAGGTACCATAAAAAGCCGCGCCTGCTGCTGCGTCTGCACCTTGGAGCGTGCTGGGCTGCTTCTTCGCAGGCAGACCGCCGATGTACGCACTCACCGCCTTGATTTCACCTTCGTCCATCATCTGGCGCGACATGGGCCGCATGCGCAGCCCTTCGAGGTCGTCGGGGTGTGCGCCGCGAGCACCGGTGCGGAATTTGTACAGCTGGGCCTCGACGTACCAAGAAGGGAGCCCAGCGATGGCCGGCGCGGCGATGTCTGTTCGCCCCAGGCCTTCCGCTCCGTGGCAAGTGTCGCAAGACGCGTAGAGCTGCTTCCCGGGCAGCGTCTTCTTCGCGCCATCAGGTCGACAACCACTCAGCGCCAACGACAAACCAATGAGGGCGAAGATGTTCAACGACTTCATTCGGTGCATGCGATGTGCTCCGGCTCCAGCGACGTGCAGATGGTCACCATCGATGTGAGGGCATTTGTCACAGCCCTCATGCGGTTCCAAGGGAATTGCAGGATTTACCGTGAGACAATCTGATGGCAGCTAAAGAGTTTCAGCGCGCTTCACCACAGTTGCCCATGGTTTCCCACACGTCGACATCGTCAACCCACAGCGTATCGCCCGGCTTCGCGTTCAAATCGTCTGTGCGGTTGGTCTGCGCTTCGAAGGCAAGCTGTATCTGCGACGCATTTTGTGCATCGACTTTGAAGGGCGCAAGTTTCTGCCACGTCGTGGTGACAGGCTCATTGGTCGCTCTGTCTTGAGCACCGCCTGATGAGCTGAGAACCACTCGCATGCGCATGTACGGGCTGGTGCCTTGAACCCAAGCGGTGAAGCAGTAGCTTTTCGAGCCTGGCGTGGCCGCAAAGACAGGGGTGTAAAAAAAGCGGCCTCCAGAAGCGTCGACAGTCAGCTTGGCCGCTCGCCCCGTGCGCCCCCCGGGCACGATGTCGAGGGTGCCGAAAACAGCACTCCATTCGGCGGTGCTGTTGTCACATTCGAAGGCGGCATTCTGCAGCACGTTGGGTGGGCTTTGAGTTGATGGCCCTTGGCACAACGAACCTCCGTCAACACCCGCTGGCTTCTGCGCTCCGCACCCGATGAGGAACAATGAAACGAGACTTCTTCGAGCGAATGACATGAGTTTTAGGTTCCTTCTCTTCAGAAATTATTTAGGCGCATCTTTCGGTGCTGCCGCTGGTGCCGGAGTCTTGGCGGGCGCTGCAGGTGTCTTGGCCGCTGCACCGGCTGCAGCCTTATTCTGCGCGTTGTACATGCGGATGAGCTCGTTGGTCAGGTCGAGTGAAGCCGGAGCCCATGCGAGACCAGAACTCGAACGGTCGAACACCATGGTCAACCCTTCGCGCTGCGCAATCTGACCGAGCAGTTGCTCGAGCTTGGGGAAGATGGTGCCCAATTCTTTGCGCTCGCTGTCGGCCAAGTCGAGGCGCAGCTTTTCGGCGCGCTGCTGAAACTCGTACATCTTCTTCTGCAGCTCGACTTCTTTGGCAGACGCGACCTTGTCGTCCATGGTGGCCTTCTGCTTGGTATAGGCATCGACTTCAGCCTTGAGTGCGTTCTGCTCTTTCTCGAAGGCCTTCTGCTTGATGTCGGCCATACCTTGCAGACGCGTCTTGGCCGCTTTGCCTTCTTCGACTTCTTGCACTGCGCGTTGAATGTCGACGTAGGCGGCTTTGAATTCACTGGCTCGAGCTGCGCTGCCGACAAGGGCGAACGCCACGATGATTTGTTTCCACGACATGATGACCTCCAAAAGGGAATCTATAAAAAGGAAGCCCTATATCTTCCTTTGGGCAGAAGTACGACCGAATGGGCTTTAGGAATCGCTGGGGAGCCGCCAAAACACGCAAAGCCCGGCAAATCAAGGTGATGAGATGTTTCCCATGGGGGCGTGTACTTCTTCGGCACCCCAGCGGTAGGAGAAAGCATGACTGCGGAAGAATTCCTCGGGTGGGAAGCTTGTCAGCCGACAAAGCACCAGTTTGTTGCTGGCGAAGTCTTCGCGATGGCGGGGGCGAGTCGCAATCATGTCACGGTGACCTTTAATTTGATCGCGGCGCTCCGCACGGAGCTCAAGGGGAAGAACTGTCGTCCCTTCGGGATGGACATGAAGTTAAGGGTCGATGCGAACGATTCTTATTTTTACCCGGATCTCTTTGTCACCTGTTCACCTTCAGATCTCTTAGCAACCGAAGTGATGCGGCAACCGACAGTGATCTTTGAGGTGCTCTCTCCTTCGACGGCGGCCTATGACCGCGGCGATAACTTTCGCGCCTACCGAGAGCTACCTCCTGTCCGAGAGTACGTTCTGCTCGACCCAGAAACGCAACGTATTGAAATTTTCAGACGCGATGGCAATTCAACGTTGTGGACCTTCGACGACTTGAAGCAGGGTTCGCCGCTTGAACTGCAATCGCTGGCCGTCTCCATCCCTTGGACCATCGTGTTTGAGAATGTGACTGCATAAGCCTCGACGTCCTAAATGCAAAACGGCATCGTCGAGCCACCTCGGAGGCATCAACCCACGAATGAGACACTCACTCAGGCGATCGTCGGCATAGAGAACGGTGTAGCGGGCACTCCAGATAAAAGTCTTTGTCGTACGGAGAGGACGACATGAGCAATTGGTACCGCATTACTGGTGTGGGGAATCCGGGAGCGCTTCATTGTGGGTTAGGAATATTGCCTGGCCAGGCAGACGAATTGTACGGTCGTCTCCACGAAGGCTTTGCGGCGTACTACTCAGGACTTCTTGCTGACGACGAAGGCTTACGTGTTGGCGGCTACTCAGTTGAGCCGATGCATACAGCACCTGCACGGATCTCGATTTCTGATCAGGCCCTCGCCACTGCGTATTCGCGACTGAAAAATATCGCAGAGAAGATTGCTCCCGAATCGTTGAATAGACTCCGAGGTCCAGCACTGGCGGAGGATGTGGATATTCTCGAACGTCTTGTTGGCCAATCACTACCAAGTTCTCTCATGGCTTGGCTCTCACTTCACGATGGCGGAAGGGGTCCCTTCGACTGGGAAATGAGTACCGTGGTCGAAATAGCATCTACACGGAAAATGCTTGAGGGCTTCGCGACGAATGGCACCTTTGAGGCAGGTTGGTATTCATCGAGATGGCTGCCTTTTGCCAATAATGGGGCCGGTGATCACCTTTGCATCGATCTCGAACAAGGAACCATCATCGAGTACTTGCACGATCATGAAGCCCGAGAGATCAGAACATCCTCGCTTCCTGAATGGATAGAAACGACTGCCAAGGCACTCGAAAATGGCGAACTTGTTGCGACTGAGCTGCGCGGTGAATACTTCGGCGTCCTCCCTCGAAACAGCTTGAGGGGCTCTCTTGCAACGCTGGTCGTTCGTGGGGAATCAAAAGCCGACCGTCAAGCACGTCTCGATATCGCGTTGTTTGCTAACCCTCCGGCCTTTGCCGTGGAAATCTTTGAACGGATGGAGAGCAAAGGGCTCATACGCCTTAAGCCTCGAGTGAAACCGATGCTTCGCGTGCTCCCTGCGCTTGCAAATGCGCTTGCTGAAAAGAGGGACCTCGTAGGATTGATTGATGCTTTAACCCACGCGATGCGGATCGGCCGCTCTGAAAAGCAACAAGTGGGGTGATGCGGCGTGGGTCGAGGTAGACGTAGGGATGTGCACCTGAGATGAGGGGCG
>JAYUVR010000178.1:0-2317 GCA_043753955.1 Archangium sp.
AACAGGCGAATGAAGACTTGTGCAGTGGCATCACGCGCATTCTCGCCGTCTTCAAGTAGGCGTATGCACTGGCGATACACCACGGGTCCGAACTTTGAGTAGAGCGCTTCGACCTTTTCCCGTTCGTCCACGATAGCTCCCTTCGTGTCGGTTCCTTTAAGACAGTGTACCCCGCCGACACCGAACATCACCCTCCCTGATTTGAGAGCGCATTGCCACAGGAGACAACCGCCACACGCAAAATTCTTAGCTGGCGACCCGTTGCCCGACTCGTTGTTGGCGACCTTTGAGGAGCACGTGCTTTAAGTATTTACCCGTGTAACTTCCCTTGGTTTGGGCCACTTCTTCGGGGCTGCCTTGAGCCAAAATCTGGCCTCCACCGCTGCCCCCTTCAGGGCCGAGATCAATCACCCAATCTGACGATTTGATGACATCGAGGTTGTGCTCGATCACCACCACCGTATTTCCGGCCTCGGTCAGGCGATTCAAAACGATGAGCAATTTCCGAATGTCTTCAAAGTGCAAGCCGGTCGTCGGCTCGTCAAGAATGTAGAGCGTTCGCCCGGTCGATACTTTGGCCAGCTCGCGCGAGAGTTTGATTCGCTGGGCCTCGCCTCCAGAGAGGGTCGTCGAAGGTTGCCCCAGTTTGAGGTAGCTCAAACCCACGTCTTCAAGCGTGCGCAGTACGCGCATGATGTCGCGATGCACCTCGAAGTGAACCATGGCTTCGCGCACCGACATGTCGAGAATTTCAGCGACGTTCTTGCCCTTGTAGCGGACTCTTAAAGTGGCTTCGTTGAAGCGCTTTCCTCCACAGGCTTCGCACGGCACGTAGACGTCAGCCAGAAAGTGCATTTCAACTTTCTTCACGCCGTCGCCTTCGCACGATTCGCAGCGACCGCCTTTGACGTTGAAGCTGAAGCGCCCTGGGGTGTACCCGTAGGTTCGGGCTTCTTGAGTCTGGGCCAGCACCTCACGAATGGCGTCGAACACTTTAGTGTACGTGGCCGGGTTCGAACGCGGCGTGCGGCCGATGGGGCGTTGATCAATTTCAATCACCTTGTCGAGGTACTCGAGGCCGACAATGCCCCGATGTTTGCCCGGGACAGCGCGCGTCTCGTAGATGTGTCGAGAAAGGGCAGGGTAGAGAATCTCGTTGATCAACGTCGATTTCCCCGCGCCAGAAACGCCGGTGACTGACACGAAGAGCCCCAAAGGAATGTCGACAGTCACATCTTTAAGGTTGTTCTCTTGGGCGCCCGAAATGGTGATGCGCTGCTTGCCTGGCTTGCGGCGCTGCTGAGGCACTTCGATTTCAAGTCGCCCCGAAAGATAGCCGCCCGTGATGCTCTCTTCATTGCTCATCACCTGCTTGGGCGTGCCTTCGGCGATGACTGCGCCTCCCAATTCACCTGCACCCGGGCCGAAGTCGATGATCCAATCAGACTCTTCCATCGTCTCTTCGTCGTGTTCCACCACCAGCACTGAATTGCCCAAGTCGCGCAGTTTCTTGAGCGTCGCAATGAGGCGCCCGTTGTCGCGTTGGTGCAGGCCGATTGATGGCTCATCGAGAATGTAAATGACGCCGGTCAATTCGCTGCCCATTTGGGAAGCCAAACGAATGCGCTGACTTTCACCGCCAGACAGCGTCGACGCGGCGCGATCAAGGCTCAAGTAGGTCAAGCCGACGTCGGCCAGAAATGAGAGCCGCGAATTGATTTCTTTGAGCAGTTCGGCCGCGATGGTGTGTTCGTTTTTTGTCAGCGGTAAATTGCCCACGAATTGTAACGCTTGAGCGATGGTGAGCTGCGAGAGCGCCACGATGCTGTTGCCGTGCACTTTGACCGCTCGTGATTCGGGTCGCAGGCGCTCGCCTTTGCATTTGGGGCACGGCTTGTCGCTTAAGAATTTCATGTAGTACTGCTTCATTGATTCTGAAGCGGTGGAATTGAAGCTGCGCCAGAGCTTGTTGACCAGACCTTCCCATTCCATCTTCCAGCGGGCGTCGCCCCACTTCATGTTCAGCTCTTTGCCGGCGCTCCCGTACAACACCACGTCGGTTTGTTTCTTTGGCAGTTTGTCCCACGGGGTTTCCAAGTCGATGCCGAATGCTCGCGCGAGCGTGTCGACCAGGTCTGCAGTCCACCCTTCGCCGCGGGCGACGCCGGAGGCCCAGACTTCGACGGCTCCATCTTTTATCGATCTCGTCTTGTCGGGGACGATGAGATCTGGGTCCATCTCGGCCCGCGTGCCCAGACCGCTGCACTCAGTGCACATGCCAAGTGGGTTGTTAAAAGAAAATGAAGCCGGAGTGAGC
>JAYUVR010000179.1:0-20172 GCA_043753955.1 Archangium sp.
GGGGCTCGCAGCAATTGCTCCTGCGACCCAATCACCAGGAGAGCTGTGGGCCATCACTGGTGATCACATGCTCTGGCACTACGCAACGGGGACATGGGTTCTCTACACCTTGGGTCGGCCGACAGAGCAGCTGTTGTCTGCGGGCCGTTTTCTTTGGTTGCGAGCGGGCGACGGCCTCTTTCGCTACGACGCTGACGCAGCCGCGTGGGAAGAAGCCAAGGGTCTGCCCAGTGACACCAGGCTGCAGAGTGTTGACGCTGCCGGCGCGGCCTGGGTTTACGACGGCACCAATACTCAAGCAGTCACACATGGGCAGGTTCCTCGGCTGTCAGGGCTTTTTCAGAATCAGCAAATCTACGGTACTGAAGCGTTCATCACCGCTCTCGTGCCGCTCGCGACCGAGCCCGAATCAATCAAATATCGCGTAGACGACGAGCTCGAAGCCTTGGTCACCGCAGCGATGCCTGGTGAAGGCGCTCAAAGAGGCAACTGGGTTTTCTCTCTGGGAGGCGCTGACAGCACGGGGCTCAAGCCATTTTCACTCGCTTCTTACAGCGATGGGCCGCACACCTTAGAAGTCTCTGCCTTCTTCAAAGAAGACATCACTGCGACGCGGCGACTCCACTTCACGCTCAAGGCCGGGTTGAACGGCACTGTCAGTTGGGCAACAAATATCAAACCCATTTTCGAGGCCCGCTGCGGGCAGTGCCATAGCACCGGGCCCGGTCGTGACTTGACGCTCTATGAGCAATGGAAACGCGACGAAGCGCTCATCGTCGAGGCCGTCAAAGACAAACGTATGCCTGCAGATGGGCCCCTCGATCCGATGTTGATCGCCCGCATTCTGCGCTGGGCAAACGGAGGCATGCTCCCTTGAAAAGCGCCTCCCTCATCGCACTGACGTTGGCGTTGGGCTGCGGGTGTACTCCGGGCAAACAGGCACGCTCGCCTCCTCTCGACGAATGCCAAGCGTTCGATTCGCTTGTCTTGACTGCCATTCCGCTGTTGGTGCGCGTCAACGGTCCCGTTTTGCTTGAGGCGCAGGGCGGCAGCGGCCACTACATCTTTAGTGTGGCCAGCGGGGGCTCTGGCGGTGAAGTGCGTGAAGGCCGTTTCGTGGCCGGCCCCACTCCCGGCAATGACACCATCACGGTCATCGATGATTGCGGCAATTCGGCGACTGCGGTTGTCGAAGTGCGCGGGGCTTTTTTCGTGGCACCGACGCGTGCGACGATCAAGCCCGCGACGCGTTTTCAAGTGACGGTCACTGGCGCATTGGGCCCCGTGACGTTTGTGGCACAAAGCCTGGGCTCACAAGGCGGCGTCAGCGCCGATGGCCAATACACGGCGGGGCCACAAGACGGCTTAGACTTGATTGTGGTGCAAGACGCATCCACGGGAGAGCAGGTATTGCTCCAGTACCAAGTCAGCGCCGGCGCACATTTTCGCGCTGCGCCTTCAATACTTGCAGTGCCCGCAGGTGCGCAGGCACCATTGATGGTGGCTGACGGCAGCGGGCACGTGAGCTGGCGAAAAATATCGGGCCCGGGAAGCATCACCGCTCATACTTTCATCACAGCACCCGGCGACACGGGCACCGCGCTGCTCGAAGGTACGGACGACTACACGCAAGAAAGCACCTCTGCCTCGGTGCGCGTGCTCGAGACGCTGGCGCGCACCGGTAGGCCGCATGGGCGCCTGAGCGATCAAGCCTCCATGGTCACCGGTGATTTCGACGGCGATGGTTTTGCGGACGTGGCGATAGGTGTGGCCGAGAGCGACCTCGCCTTCCCTTTAGGCGGTGCAGTCTTCATCTATAGAGGCGCCGCTGCAGGCCTACCCGCTTCACCCACTTGGACGATTCTTGGGCAGAGCGATACCGCGCAGCTGGGTGCGGTATTGGCTGCTGGAGATTTAGACGGCGACGGGAAAGATGACTTGGCATTGAGCGCTCCCGGGGCAGACATCACCGGCGCTGACTCGGGTGCCGTGTTGCTCTACCACCTCACCAGTGAAGGGCCACGGCTCATGCGTGACGTGTTGAGCGGAATTTCACGAGGCGCCAATTTCGGAGCTTCTCTGGCCATCGCCGACATTGACGATGACGGCACTCAAGATTTGATTGTGGGAAGCCCCGGCGCTGATCTCGTTCCTGCACAAGCCAGCAGCCGCGGTGTCATCGACGTCTTTTTAGGCCATCACGACGGCAGCATCGCGGACCAAAGTGCTTTTCGGCTGGGCGGTTGGGACCTTGCGCGCGATGGCACTTTTAAAGCGACCAACAATGCGCGCTTCGGTCGCTCTCTTGCCGTGGGCGATTTCAACAATGATGGACGGGTTGATCTCGCGTTCAATGGCTCGGCCTCGGCCTTTCTTGACGACGGCGGCATCAGCAATCGCAATCAAAGTTCTGTGGCGGTGCACTTCGGCAGAGAGAGCGGCTTGCGCTTTGTCGAAAAGCCCGACCTCTTCTTGTTGCCCTCGAACTTGGCCGACCTCGACGAAGGGACCTTGCGCTTGGGCTATGTGCCCTCGGAAGCAAATCGGCCAGCGATGCTCCTCACCGCCCTCGACCGAGCCGACAGCCCCAACCTCTCAACGCAAGACGGAGGCATCGGTGGTGCCAACGGCGGCGGCGTTTACCTCTTCGACCTTTCGAGTCGAGGGCCGACGAGCCCGACGGCGCCGGAAACGATGCAGTACGGTGACGCCTTCGCACGCTTCTATGGTGAGACTTCTGGAATTCAGATGGGCCGTTCTTTTGCTCTCGCTGAAGTCCAAACCGGTGCCGGGCTCTCGCTGGTTTTAGGAGCGCCGTATGCCAACATGGGCACTTCCCCGAACGCAGGCAAGCTGATGGTTTTCCCGCTCTCGTCGCTGGGCGCAGGCACGGTGATGAACAAGCCTCTCGATTTCCGCCCTGGTGGCCGTGCCGACGTATTGGGCACGGCCGTCGCTGCTTGGCGATTCTCTGATGTTCCAGCCCTGGTGACGCTGGCCTCGCGCGCAACCACGACAGAGGGAGATTTCACCGGCCGCGTCGACGCCTTCGTCGGTACGGGCCTGCTGTCAACATGGGCAGTGAGCAGTTCGCCCATACCTGCTCGATTGGCTGCCGAGCAGTTTGGTGTCACCATCAAAACCGCCACCATCGCGGGGAAGGCCCGAGCCTTCGTGGGCGCTCCGTTTTTTTCAGGCCCCGACCCCAACAATTTCGGGAGCGACACCACTGTCGGCCAAGCGATGGTCTATGAATTGGGAAGCGGCTCAACCCCATTGGTGCTCCACGAAGGGGCGGTCACGCCCTACGCCCGCGACGGCCGACTTTTCTTCGGTGGGCGCTTTTCGGCGGCCGACCTGGCGCTCACTGATTTCGATGGCGACGGGCGAAAAGACTTGGCGATTGCGACTCCGGGGCTCCTGACACCACTTCCCACCAGTATCGAATACGCTCAGCTCCCATTAGATGGTGGTTGTACGATGAGCCCTGCCAAAGCGTTGGGCGGTGTCTCGGTACAGCTGGCTCAGGCCGACGGTACCTTCAGGGAAGGCTATCGCTTGTGGGCTCCTGAAATTCTCAGCGACTGCGATGCCGGCAACTGTGCTCGCGCCGCAATGGGCCGCACGGGCATCGCGGGTGGTTTCGATTTTAATAACGACGGTATCGAAGATGTGGCCATCACCCGCACCGCGGGTTTGGAAATCATTGGAGGCCTTGTTCCCCTCGATAAATCACTCTCGAAGCTGACTGCGGTATGCCAGCCACTCTTTTCCTTACCACCGCAGGCGCAGGGCCTCTTTGGGCCGGTGGGGTTGGGAGATTTGGACGGCGATGGCTGCGACGAAGTGGCCGTGAGATACGGAGCGCTCAACACCGCGCTCGTCGACCCCTTAGTCACACCTCTGGGAGTGGTGATTGTTTTCGGCTCAAGCCCCAAAGGCGCCTGTGGGGCGCACACCAAGAGTGTCTACATACGACTCTCTGGGGAACCGGAGGTCGGAATCTCGTCAATGCAACTTGGCAATTCAGTAGCACCGGTGGGCAGAGTGCTAGGCGACACCCGCGACTTCATCGCGATTGGGGCGAGGCTCTACCCTTTCCAGGGCGTCACTCAGCCCTCAGTGCTGTTGTATGACCGAGCACAATTGGGAGCACTGAGATCTTCAACCAGCGGCACAGTAGTGCCAGCGTTGGGGGGCGAGCTCACTCCCCTGCCGGTGGTTTACAAAGAACGGGCACCTCTTTTCGGCCGCGCGGTGGCGGGCAACGTCGACTTGACGGGTGACGGCGTCGTCGACTTGCTGGTGGGAGCACCTCGCGCGAACCTCAATGGAGAAGGTACTGGCGCCGTCTTCGTCTTCGCCGGTGGCGCGCAACTGTCGGGCGCGCGTGAATCGGCCATGACTTTTTTTGGAGATCATCACGAGCGCGGTAACTTTGGGCAAGAGCTCAGTCTTTCGTCGTCACCCGGGCCGCTCAAAGCGTTGCTCGGCATCGGTGCACCCTTGAGCTACCGCACCGGTACCGCCAACGGAGCGGCATTCATCACGTCATTCGACTTTTGAATTCACGTGTCTTTGCGCTGCGCTGTGGTGCGCAGCAATTGTCCTTCGGGGCCAAACTCGCTGATATGGCGATTCATGCTCTTCCTTTCATGAGCCGTTCGAGAAGATTTCCCAATGAACTGCTGATGTGAACGTGAGAATTGAGCGTTCCATCACTGTTCAGCTCATAATCACAATACCATACAGAATCATCATTCCGATGAATGCAGTAAAAATTACCACCGCCCTCGTATGCAAAAGGGACGAGCTGTTCTGGAATGAAGTGTTGTTCTAATACGAGAAAATTGTAAACACAGACGAGACCATTTGCTGGTTCAGCCGGTCTCACCGGAATGAGTTGGTGGAAATCATAAGGATGACCATCAGCAGCCACAAAAAGGTTCGCAGCAAACCTTCCTGCGCCGACAGAGGCGTAAAGTGCGCGTAGAGCGCCAGGAAGACTGATTCCCATTTCACGTTCCACGGCAGACAATTCTGTGTGTGTAAGCCCGGGGCGGGTGTCTTTAAAATACGAACTCCACGAATCCATCAGCGACGCTCTATATCAGTGAGATTCTCTTTGATGTCGCGCGCAATTCAGCAACGCGCGAAACTTGACCTCAATATTGCTTTGATTTCATCTCGTGTTGCTCGCCGCACACCAGGGCGCGTCTTGTTCAACATTCGAGATTCTGAACGACGAATCGAGATATGACCTCTACTCAAGCGAGGAAATCATGCTCAACGCCATCAAACGACGACTTGCGATTCGGAGCTATCGAACGCGTCTAGGCGCCAAATTGCGAGAGCGTTACGGTGGTGGCTCTCGTCGGTACACCACAGCACAAGTGACGCGAACCGTTGAGGAGTGTGGATTCAACACCGGGTACTTGAGCTACGCCCTCTTCATGTACTGCGAACGGGAAGACTTCACGGAATACCAGGCGAGCAGAGGTGAGAATTTGGGTTACGACGACATGCAGCATCTCATCGGCAGTGGACCTTCTGGCTACGACGTCACGCCGAGCGAAGCATCGTTCACCCATGAGTCGTCGCCCGATAGCCGAGGAAGCGACCTTGAATCATCAGATGCGGGGACAAATTGAATTTCATTCAAGCCACCCATCGCCTTTGACATGTCGCCTGCATCAGCGCGCTTTCCGGGGCTCGACAGCCTGCGGGTGTTTGCAATTGCCGGCGTCGTCGGCCGCCACTACCCCCACACAGACGCGCCCACCTGGTTCGCTGAGCTGACGAGATTCGGGTGGACGGGCGTTGACTTATTCTTCGTGCTCAGTGGCTTTCTCATCGGTCGCCAACTGTTGGAACCCATCGCTGCAGGCACGCGGCCACAGCTTTACCAATTCTATTTCCGCCGATTTTTACGCATTTTCCCGAGCTACTGGGTCGTGCTCGCCATCTACGCCTTGATTCCCTTCGCCCGAGAGGAAGAATCGATGGCTCCGCTTTGGAGGTTTCTCACCTTCACTCAAAACTTTGGCTTTGATGGCGGCGCCTTTGGGCACGCGTGGTCGTTGTGCGTTGAAGAGCATTTCTACCTCGTGCTTCCCATTCTTGTTCTCGCGCTCGCACCGCGCATTCATTCGCAGGGAATCGTGTTCCTCGTTCTGGGCCTTATCGCAGCAGGCGTCGTGTTTCGGAGCATCTCGTGGTGGGCCCACTTGGCCGTGCCAAGCGAGGGAGTGCCACTCAATACAATCTATTGGAAGTGGATCTACTTCCCCACTTGGAATCGCATGGATGGACTGTTGGCGGGTGTCGTTCTCGCGTTGGTCCATGTCTTTCGACCGAATCTGTGGACCCGTTGGCAAAAGGCGCCTCTTGGGGCAGTTGTCTTTGCTTTGGTCGCATTGTCGCTCGCCTGGCCGCTTTGCGCAGCGAACAAGACGCTCATCGGTTCTGCCATTCTTTTTCCGGTTCTTTCAATCGGCTTCGCAGCCATGATTGTTTTCGCCGCTTCAGACATCGGAGCGCGTTCAATCGGGCGACTGCCAGGGGCGCGATGGCTCGCAGCAATTACCTACTGTGTGTACCTCACACACAACATGGTCAAAAGCGTCGTTCTCGATGTAATGGAAAGACTCGGCAAGGGTGCCTTTCACCCGGCAACGGTGATTGTCTTTGTTGTCTGTCTCCTCAGTGTTTCCGCGTTGCTACATGTCAGTATCGAGCGGCCTTTCCTTCGACTTCGCGATACTCGACCGATGAATCATCAATGAACGGGAGGGTAATTTCGTTGACTCGAGAGCCCTGCGGCCATACCCACCGCTGCAATGAATCGACAAGTGGCCGCGGCTCTTCTCGTTCTTTTCATCTCCCTATTTTCCTCAGCGTGCGGTGGGCCTCAAGAGCCTTCGAGCACTCTGAAATGTGGCGCGGGCACAGTCGAAAACGGCGGCTTTTGTGTCGCTACCCCTTCGGCCCCTGTCTGTGGTGCCGGAACTGTCGAGCAAGACGGTGGCTGCGTGGTCGCCCCGTCGGCACCGGGCGCGCGCATCACCCGTGCGAGGCTCACCACGCTCAACCCAAAGTACGATCTCACCAAGCCTGTTTTTCTCAACAACCCGCTGCCCATTCGCTTTGGAATCACCTCGTCGAGTGCTGATATTGCAAAGCCAGCGATGACCAAGGTGGTCGTCACTTTTTCATTCGTCGAGGCGAACCCCACAGACCCGGCAAACGCTCGCAGCTGTGATTCGAACGGCATCGAGCTGCGACTCGTCGGAGACAATGTTGAGCAAATGTTCGACGCCGACATCTACCCCACGACAGACTGCGCCGTCTGGGTTGGAGCGGGGGCCGTCGCGAACCTCGCTGTCGACTTCGATCGCGGTCTCCGGTTGTCAAACATCTCCACAGGCACCGATGCCCCTCCCGTGGTGTTCTCAGCCGCCGCCGCGACAAATGCAGACAACCAGCTGTGCCATACGCAAAACATTCCCAATGCCCCAGCAGGTTGTGTCTATGCAATCTCGCTCGCGCCCACGCCCGTTGGCGACGCCGGTACTTTGGTGGACATCAAACTCGATAGCCTGCGGCCGCAATCGTCAGTCGGAGTGGTTTGGCCGACGCAAGAAGACCCCGAGGTGCCCGATGGTGGCCGCGAGTCAGACCCGCCGTTCTTGCTGATCAATGCGGTCTTCGTCATCGATGGCAAAGATCCGTACAAGAATCAGGTCGACGTTTCGAAAATTCCCCCTGAGCTCATCGCTGAGGTGCCCACCATCGCCGAAGACCTCAAGTTCGGCCTGAGCGATGAAGAGCTCAATGCACTCGACGATCTCCCGGGCAGCGCGGCCATCACCTACGACCTGGCTCCGAGCAATAAGATCAGCCCCACCGCCTGGCTGCCGCTGACCATTGACGACCCAGCGAACCCTGACCCTGACGGCCACGTCGGGGAGCTGGCGATCAGCGAGCTTGAACCAGGCTCTGACAATACGTTCACTCACGCACTGTACGTCGAAGGCGCAACCCGAGAAGCGATCGCTCCGCTGGGTGCCTGGGCCAACGATGACGACTTCACCGTGCGCGGGTGCCTCAAAGCGAGCTTTCCCGAGGGAGGCAATACCGGGGAAGAAGACGCTGACGAAGACGCAGTAGGAGGGGACTCAGGCAAAGGTGACTGCAAGACGTTCAAGGTTCGATTGGTTCGAGCAACACCCCCAACCAGCTCGGCGACTGCACACAGTTTTGATCAAACCTGGGAACGCACGGTGGGCAGTCCTGATCGCGTGGCGTTGATCGGCCGGCTCCGCACTGCCAACTCACTCGACTTAGGGGGCGCACGCACCGACACCGAAGGCGTGGTCGAAATCAAAGGCAAAATCGGCAATGACTTCTCAGTGCAACTGTTTCGCGCTTTCGGCAAAGGTGGCGCGCTCGTCACGAAAGAATCGAGCTTCGTCGACGTGGGTGTCGAAGCGTTTGGGACCAGCGTTTTCGGGTATCAAAACAGTACCGCTGATCAGACCTACTCAATGCCTTTCATGGTGGCGAAGGCGTTTCAGTTTCCTGGCTTGTCTTTCGGCTTCGGCCCCGTCAGCGTCGGCATCACCGCGGGCGTTGGAGGCAATGTCGGTATCACCACCGAATTGGCGGTGAGTGCGAAAGACGGCAATGACCCGATGACACCTGAGTTGTCGGCGGCGACAAGTGTGGGCTCGGTCAAGGCAACGGTCACTCCGTCAGTGGGGCTGACCGGCAACATCACCGGAGGCATCGACCTGCTCATTGCCAAGGCTGCCGCGGTTGCCACTGTTCAAATTATAGAGATAGGCCTGCCGCTGATTGCCACCCTGCGCTGGGGTGTGACTGGCACTGACTCGAACACCATGGCAGTGACCAAGCTCACCATTCTCGGTGACTTGGCCTGGAATCTCACCATCGCCTGGCTCAATGTGAACGTCGACGTGGTGGGTAAAGTTGGCATCGGGTTCTTCAGCATCAGTAAGACAGTGAACATCTTCACCTACAAGAACCCCACCGAGACGGTCTCGTTGTTGACCCGTAAAATCGAAACACCGATCGAGTTGCAGTAGCAGCGTGATGAAGCGCCTCGTCGTCGTGCTTCTGCTCGTCGCTATCGCTGCGGGAACGATCTTGTTCGCAGTCGATCGAACCTCCGCACCTCCAGTTCGCCGTGCACTCGGGTGCACATTCGAGCAAGGTGAGCGACTCGCCTTTCGGCTGAACTCGGAGGCCACTGCCAACGCAGCAGAGACCACTACCCCGAGTGATCGATTCAAGGGGGTACTGAGTTGGCAAGTCGTCGATGCGCAACATGGTCTGATTCGGGCGGCATTTTCGTCAACCACGTTGGTGCAGGCGCTGACTCCGATGGAGCAACGAGTCACTCAGTCGCTCGAGGCCAGCTTTTTTCTACGGGTGGGCAGCGACTGCCGTTTCGAAGAAAAAGGATACGCTCGCGACTGGCAGCCCCAAACGCGCCGATTCACCTCATCGGTGTTGAGTACGTTCGAATTCGCGGTGCGCGATACCGGCGCTTGGGAACTCGAGCAGACCGACGGTGTTGGTTCCTACACGGCAGCGTATCAAGTCACTCACGTGCCCGACGGCTCGATTCTCTTGAGTCGGAAAAAGCTCCGCTATCGCCAAGATGAGCGCGCCAGTGGCTTCGGGTTTCAGGCGCAACTCGTTCTTGCCACCGCCGAGGCAACGCTCGATCGCAATGGGCGCTGGCTCGAGCAAGCAAGTGGGGAAGAACGGGTTCGGATCAAAGCCCAGGGTGCGGTGTTGGCAGATCTCACGCAACGCTTTCGTCTAGTGCGTGACGATTCAGCATTCGTCGAGCCGCCGATCGGCGACGATGAAACGAAGGTCGATTGGCAAGATCCCTTCGCGATGCAGTCGCAAACGCGCGCCGCTCCGAAACCAGAAGTAGCCGCGCTGTCATTTTCTGAGGTGATGAAGCGCTTCGAAACGCTGTATCGAAAGACCGTGAAGGGTGACGCATACGCTGCCGCCTTATTACTGGCCGAGTGGCTTCGGGCTCACCCCGAAGCGGCAGACATGCTTGTTTCCCAAGTGCGCGCAGGAACTATCGCTGAGGAACTGCGCCCTGCCCTCTTCTTGGCTCTTGAACAGTGCGGCACACCCGAGGCGCGCTCAGCTTTGTCGTCGGCGCTCGGCGACAAGACATTGGCAGAGATGGATAGAGCGCGTGCGAGCTCAGCCCTCTCTGATGTGCCCGCGCCGACCCGCGAATCGGCAGAGGCACTGGTGGCTGCCTCGCGCCTCACGGAATCGAAGCTCGTGGCCAGTACCAGCGTTCGCGCGTTGGGACATTTGGCCGGCCGCCAAGGCGCGTTGACGCCTGAGCTTCAGAGCGAACTAACCGACGCTTTGCGTACTGAGCTCTTGAATGCAAATGACGACTCGCGTGTGGTCGATGTTCTCGATGCGATTGGCAACACGGGTGATGCGCGATTCCAAAGTGATGTGGCTTCCCGACTCACCAATGTTTCACCCAGCATGCGCGAACACGCAATACGAGCCATGCGCCAAATGCCTGCGGCCGATGTCGCACCGCTGTTGTTTGCGCGCCTCGGTCAAGAGTCTGACCCCAGCTTGCGAGCAGTCATTGCTGAAACACTGCTCGGGCTCGGCATTCGCGATGTCGAGACGATGACCCGAGTCGGGCAATTACTGACTTCCGAATCAGTGCCAGCCGTACGTGCGGCATTCATTCGGTGGCTCGGAGCGGCCGCGCATCTTCCCGTTGCCAAAGCGGCGCTCGTCGCTCAGTTTCGTCGAGAGACGGTGCCGCAGCTGATGCAGTTGATCGGCAGGTACGTCTCGGCAGACGAGCTGTGACCAAGCACATCTGGGTCAGTGGCTTGCTCGCACTGGGCGCATGTACGCCGAGCGAACCGGGACTCGACTTCGGAATGGTTACGGTCGACCTCAACGGTCAGACGCCACCGCTCACCATACCGTGGGGCGAGAAAGCGCGGACGCTTCACCTCGAGCTCAAGTCTCCATCACGACGCTGTTTTCAGGTAGACGAGCTCACCGACGATGAAGGGCACTTGTACATTGGCCATGCTGAGTCGGGGCAAACTTGCGTCGAGTGCGAGCAGCGCACTTCAGTGGGAATGGGCGAAGCGTCTTTTCAATTTCCTAGCCGTGGGGGCTCTTTCACGCCGCAAAACGCGCTGCATGTACGGTTTGGGCTGCGCGATTGTGAGACGCTCACGCGGGTCACCTTAACCAGCACCGACACGCTTCAGGTACGAGCGCGGGTTGAAGAAGGCGGGCCTCCTCAAGGAAATCTTGCGTTGCGACTCATCGTGACACCCGCGTCTGTCTTTGATGACACTCAAGTGGCCGCGCTGCTCGAGGCACTCAATGCCCAGCTGGCCTCAGCGCAACTCATCGCTTCGTTTGTTCAAGTGCTCCGGCTGCCGACGGGTTCCCTTTCAGACGCTGCGTTTTCGCGCGCGGACCCATCTGAGTTAGAGGCGCTGGTCAACCATTCGCTGCGAATCGATGGAATCCCCATCGTGCTGGCAGGCTGCCTTAAGGAAACAGACTTCATACGACGCACTACGACTGAAGTGTCGGGGTACACCCCGCACATTCCCGGTGGGAGCGGTCTTGCCGATGCCATTTTCATTCAAGGCTCTTTGTGTGACACGCCAAGGCCCGTGCCGATGAATTGGGCTCCGACATCGCTCGCGCGGGTAATGGCCCACGAGCTCGGGCACTACTTAGGCCTGTACCATTCCGTTGAAGCCGACGGCTCGAGCGATCAGCTCGACGACACTGATGCATCGAATGTGATGTTTTTTCGACCGAGCCAATCGACCTCGACCGGGTTTAGCATCACGCAAGCCGAACTGATGCGAGCGCATCGGTCGGTTTGGCACCAGTGAACGCGTGGGAAGTCGCAGGTCGAAAAACGAAGCATCTCAGCGTTTCGGCAATGCCACGGCCTCGTCGAAAATACGCCCGAGTGCTTCTTGAGGTGAATGACACAAGCCCGAGTGCACCGCTGAAAGCTGAATGACTGTGCTGCGCGGGGCGACCAACCAGTGCCAGCGTTCCTTTCGGGACAACAATCCAATAGGTCCGGCATCTTTTCCACCAGCGCATAACCGAGGTATCACTTGCAGGTGCTCGCGCAGCGTCTCAACTTCAGCGTCGGGCGCAAATGCAAGCAGGCGCCCTTCATCGAGTTCCACACGCGCGTCGAGAAAGTCTTGCACCACGCACCAAAGCAACACACCGGCGTTCAAAAATTCTTCGCGGGCTACATTCGGCACGACCCGGAGAATGGCGTAGTCAAAGGAGACGAGCTCGGGCACTGAGCGCCTCCTGGGTAAAGAGAGATGAAACCTTCAATCGTTCGACAAGAAAGGTCACGTAATACTGACGCCACTGGGCAGCGGTTCGCTCTGGGGTTTCTAACCAAATATCGGGCAATTCTGAAACGGCACGGGCAATGACGTCGAGCGTCAGTCGCTTGTGCGCGAAAGTCTCGGCCGCCTCGAGCGCGCTCGCCCACGGCAGCAGCACGTGGGAGCGAATGGTTGCAAACACGTTCTGAGCCGCGACCTGTGGCGCGTCGTCAGCGTGGTGAAAGTAGAACGAAGCCCCGTGGTCGATGAGATAGAGCTCTTTGTGCCAGGTGAGCAAGTTGGGGTTTTTCGCCGTACGGTCCACATTCGTCACCCACGCATCAAACCAGACGATGCGTGATGCGACTTCGGCCGAAGGAGAGGGCCCCACCACCGGGTCGAACGTCAAGGAGCCCGGCAAATAATCGAGCGCGACGTTCTGGCCCACGCTCTTCTTGATGAGTTCACGAATCTCAGTGTCGGGTTCATTGCGCCCGAGCGCGGCGTCGACATCAATGAGTACCAGCTCGGGCACGAGGAGTCCCAGGCTCCGGGCGAGCTCTCCAGCGATGAGCTCTGCCACCAGTGCGCGCACGCCCTGCCCCGCGCCAAGAAACTTGAGCACGTAGAGCCCCGAGTCGTCGGCCTCGACGATTGCAGGCAATGAGCCACCCTCTCGCAAGGGAGTGACATAGCGGGTGGCTCGAACCGTTCTCAATCGGGTTGAAATGCTAACGCAGCAATCATCAAACGTCTCGAAACTCACTTGTCATCTGAATGACCACCTTCCCCCGAGCCCGCTTCGTCTCAATGTGGGCCTGAGCTGCGGGCACGTCGATCAGAGGCACCACGCGATCGAGAACAGGCTTCAACTTTCCCTCCTCTATCCACCGAGCGAGGAGTTCGAGATCTTGAGTGTTGGAATTGACAATCACCAGCTTGGCGCGCTTTCCAAAGAAACGAGTCAGGCCCTGCTGAAGAATAAGGCGCACGCTGGGGACGGTCGACACATAGGTGGCCTTTGCAGCCAATGCACCGCGCACTTGCCCGAAACTGCGATTGCCGAAGACATCAAAGAACACATTCCAGTCCGAGTGCTTTTCCAAACCGGTGCGTTCAGCGTAGTCCCATGCTTCGTGGGCTCCGAGCTCGCGGCAGAGGTCCACGTTTTTTGCGCTCGAGGTGGTGGTGACGTGCGCTCCAAGAATGCGTGCAAGCTGAATGGCATGAACGCCGACGCCACCCGAAGCTCCATGAATGAGCACGCGCGCGTTGGGGCCGACCTTCCCCTCATCGCGAAGTGCCTGGAGGGCCGTGAGGGCTGAGAGAGGAATGGCCGCGGCTTCCTCGAATGAGACCCCTTGCGGCTTGAGGGCGAGCTCGGAAACCAAGAGGCATACTTGCTGCGCCACGGTTCCTCCGCCCCAGCCATTCATCATGCCAAAAACTTCATCGCCAACCTGAAGTCGGTTTACTCCCTGGCCGAGGGCGGCCACCACGCCGGCCACATCAAAACCCAGCTGGCGGGGAAAGCGGTTGCCGGTAAGACGACGGAACTTTCCCTTTCGAATGAGAGAATCTTTTGGGTTGAGCGCGGCGGCACGCACACTCACCAAAACTTGATTCGGCCCAGGCTGTGGTGAAGGAAGTTGACGAACTTCGAGTACTTCTGGCGGCCCGTAGCGATCGTAGACAATGGCGTGCACGAGACGCGTTGCATTAACACGATTGAAAGCTTGCATTGCTTTCATCACTTCAAATGTGTGGGCCCGCCCTCGGAGTCGAGGGGGACAGCGTGGTAGGGTTTTAGGGGTGATGCGTACGATTACCTGTTTCGTCTTTTTGAGCGCATCACTGGCTCTTGGTCAGTCGGCGGGCGGAGCATGGACTGGTTACGTCACTGGCTGGGTGCCGAACGAACCGCGCGTGATGCCTCCTTCGGAGCGTATTCCCCGCGCGCCCATCCGTCTGAGTGCGGAACAACGCCAATATCTGTTGATGCAACAACTGGCGGCCCAGCAAGCATTTTTTGCCCAACAGAATTACGTGCAAGTGCAACAGGCTGTTGAGCGACAAGAACGGGTCGCGCAGCAGGCGGCGCAGCAGCAAGCCGCCTTGGCTCTTGAGCAGCAACGGTTGGAACAGGAACGTGCACTGCTCAACCAACAGCAGCTGGCTCAACAGGAACACTTGGCGCTTGCGCAGCAACACTTGGCGGAACAGCAGCAGCGCGCTACCGAGGCCGAGGCCGCAGCTCGGGTGGTGGCCCTTGAGGCGCAGCTCCGTCAGGCTGAAGCCGACAAGAAGCAGCAAGAGCAACGTGCCGCCGCGGCAGAGCAACTCGCCGCGAGTGCCCGGGAAAAAGAAGAGCTCAAGCCACGAGAGAAAGGCCCAGACATTCACCGCTGGGTCGATGCAGACGGAGTGGTGCATTATTCCACTCGACCTCCTCGTTAGCGAACGTCAACACGCGGTTACGTGACTCTGAAGCCGCCCTTCACCGATGTGCCAAGACTCCGTCGTATAAGTTGCGGCAAATCAACGCCCCAGCTAACGGCCTGAGCCCTAAGCCAATTGCAGTTTTCAGCCGTTCCGTCGAAGCGGTGAAAAGCTACTGCGAGCAAATCATCTACTCAGGGTCTCTATTGGCTCATCAGTCACTGCGGGCAAAGTCGTCACCTTCAGGTGACGCGCCAAAAGACTTTTTTCCACGAGTCTTATCGTTCAGTTCGCGACGCCCGGCTCAACAAAAACAAACAAACGCGTACGACGACGAGGTAATGCTCCACCTGTCGAAGGGGTACATCAGCGTCAGGTGATCGAGCCCAGGGGGGGCCAATGGACCGCGCAGTTCAGATTGCTCAGCTGTGGAACTGGCTTCCAGCCTTCAGGGCCGTCGCAGAAACTCAGCACCTACCGACCGCCGCCGCGGCGATGCACGTCGGCGCCTCGGCGTTATCCCGCAGTATCAAGCTGCTTGAAGATCGGTTGAGTGAGCCGCTTTTCGAGCGCGTCGGAAGAGAACTGCGACTCAATGCAGCAGGCGAATCGCTGCTGCGTGCCACGCGCGATGCAATGCGCATCGTCGATGATGGCTGCGCCCTCGCGAAGGGGCGCACCATGGCGGGCCCTTTCCATATCTCTGCCGCTGGAGGTTTGATCTCGGGCTGCGTGTTGCCCTCACTGAAAGTGCTCCGCTGCACTTTTCCAGAGCTGCAGCTTTACCTTCACAATGACGACACCGCCCATGCGCACACTCGACTGTTGCGTGGAGAGTTAGACATCGCCATTCAAGACCGCCCAAGCGCTCACCCCATGTTGTTTGTCGAGACCCTCGAAACCACCTCGAACGGAATCTATTGTGGTCGTCCCCACCCGCTCTTCGACTCAGCGGCCCCTGACCTCAGTGAAGCGACCGCCCACACCTTCGCCGCGCCGGTGCCGGGACCAGATGGAGTCTCCGGTGACGGTTGGCCAATGGCAATCAAACGAGACGTCAGTGTCTATACCGCCCAAATGAGTGTCGGCTTGGAACTGTGTTTGGGTGGGGATCATCTCGCGGTGCTCCCTGAAGTGGTAGGGAACACGTGGGTGGCGCGAGATCTCCTTCGCCGGTTGCCCCTCTCTCTTATTCCAGACACGCCGCTCTTCGCCGTTCGACGGCGGTCAGCCGAAGGACGGAGCCGAGTTGAGCGTGTCCTCGAGCTGATTCGCCAAGGAATGCGAATTTTCTCGCCCCCCACCCAGCCCACAACGCCACGCCGAAAAAGGGTTTAAGAAGGCCAGCTGGCACTCGTTGCCAAGAACGCAACAGTCCATTCCATTTCCGGGGATGGATATCGCTGTCGTTCGGCCTTAGCCAGCTCACTGGGAGGCAGCGCAATGACACTCATAATGAAGAAATCGCGTTCGAAGTCTTTTGGGCTGATGTCTGTATTGAGCTTATGGGGTTGCTCGTACCAGGCCCCTTCACCTGAGGGGGATGAAGAAACCATCGCGTCGGCTGAAGAGACGGAAGAGATCTCTGCAAGCCCGACTACTTTAGGCAAAGAGATTTCTGTCGAGCGTCACCTGCAAGACGGTGAAGAGTATCGCATCTCAACCCGCGCGCTCTTACAGCACGGGAAGAAGCTGTTCACCGCAGTATGGACGATCGAAGAAGGCGGAGGTCGACCGCTCAGCAAGGGAACTGGGCAGCCACTCACCGACAGTTCCTCTCCTCTGCTTTTCCCCAGAAACTTCAACCGTCTCTCTGCGCCAGATTCAAACTCGTGCCACGGCTGCCATGCAAAGCCTCTCATTGGCGGAGGAGGAGACCGAGTCGCCAATGCGTTTCTTCCGGTGCAACGCTTCGACTTTGTGACCTTCGACAACAACGACATGGTGAGTCTGCGTGGTTCGCGCGATGAGCTGGGCCGAGTACAAACGCTGCAGAGCATCGGAGACGACCGCGCCACCATCGGTATGTTCGGCTCAGGGTTCATCGAAATGCTGGCCCGGCAGATGACCACTGAGCTGCAGGGCATGCGCGACGCATTGCCTCCTGGTGGGTCTCGGCCGATTTCGAGCAAGGGGGTTTTCTTCGGCACCTTGTCGCGAGGGGCCGATGGCAGCTGGGTGACCTCTGAGGTGCAGGGTATTTCGCCCCGCAGCCTTGTCACCACCGGTGCAGATGATCCGCCGAGCTTGATCATCAACCCCTTCCATCAAACCAGCGCGGTTATTTCAGTGCGCGAATTCACCAACAACGCCTTCAATCATCACCACGGTATTCAGTCGACCGAGCGATTCGGCAACGACACCGACCCTGATGGAGATGGTTTCACCTCCGAAATGACCCGCGCCGACGTGACCGCGGCGTCACTGTTTCAAGCGACCCTTCAGGTGCCCGGCCGCGTCATTCCCCACAACAAGTTGATTGAGGCCGCCGTCCTCACCGGAGAACAGACATTCACTACCGTGGGCTGTGCTCACTGTCACATGCCTACACTTCCGTTGACACAAAAGGGGTGGATTTTTACCGAACCCAACCCCTTCAATCCTCCTGGCAATCTCCAGCCGGGCGACGCGCCTACGATGAGCGTCGACTTGACGAGCAATGTGCTCCCGAGCCCCCGGCTCAAACCTGTTAACGGCGTGGTGTATGTCCCCGCATATACCGACCTCAAACGCCATGACATCACCAATGGCCCTCTCGACCCGAATGCCGACCCGATCGACTTCGCTCACCCGGCGGGCTCGCCGGGGTTCTTCGCGGGAGGCCGTCATTTCCTCACCAAGAAATTGTGGGGTGCGGCCAATGAACCGCCCTACTTCCATCATGGCAAGTTCACCACGCTGCGACAGGCCATTCTCGCTCACGCAGGCGAGGCTCAGTCGTCGACCGCGGCGTACAAGGCGCTGTCGGCTTATGAACAAGACTCGGTGATCGAATTTTTGAAGACACTTCAGGTATTGCCAGAAGGGACCACGAGCCTCGTCGTCGATGAGCGCGGTCGACCGAGAGCCTGGCCGCCGGGTTCAGGCAAGTGATGTGAGTTCGCGGTAACTCTTCTATCGCGACCAAGTGAACGGCTGCGTGCACCTGCACGCAGCCCCTGTCTCTTTCGAAAATCAAACCCTCACATTCAATGCGCTAAAAGCTCAAGGTCGACACCGATGTATGGCAATTGAATGTTGAAAGGCTGTACATCTTTCTGCACATACTCTGAAGCGCTGTGCACACCCGGTGTGAGGCGATTCGTTTGATTGCGCACCTGGCCGGGCTTTCGCCTGGAACAATTTGTCATCGTCGAGCAACCTGACACAGGAGAATGGCTCGCGCTCTCAGCCCCTCGGCTGACACCTGAACGCCATCTTCGAGTTGCGCACGCCTCGCGCCCTGTCCGAGCCGCACTGCAGCTCACACGACTCATGGGAGTGCCACCATTGACTGTGCCCGGCCCACTCAAACTGCTGTACTTGACCCATCTGCGGCTCGGTGCTGCTGCTTCTTCGCTGGCGATGCAAGCACTGCTGCACTTTGTGTGGGAACAGGTACAGCACCCGGCTGGTGCCCACGCGATGTGCTTTCGCGAGCCGCCCGACGTGTCGCTGCACGGTTGGCTTGCACACCGGTCTAGCGGGACGCTGTACTCGGTGGTGCCAACGGGGCACGTGGCACATGCACAATTACACGCAGCGGCAAGCGCCGGCCCGTTGCCCTTCGAGTTGGCGGTGGCATAGCCATGAGCACACTTTTGCTCCCGCTCGCTTTGTTGGGTGCCACGTGGCTGGTCGATGCATCGTGCTGGCGCGAATACCGCACTCGCCTCGCGCCATCGCGTGATGATCGATCAACTGCCAGTCTCATCACTCTGGCCACTGCAGTCGCGGTGGTGACGGGGTTGATGCTTGGCTTGATTAACCCTCAGGCGCTGCGCTTGTCGCCAAATTGGGTTTCCGTTGGAACGGTACTCGCATTGGCAGGCAT
Source organism: Archangium sp. (assembly GCA_043753955.1). GTDB lineage: Bacteria > Myxococcota > Myxococcia > Myxococcales > Myxococcaceae > Archangium_A. Next base: position 18,901 of record JAYUVR010000179.1, read on the forward strand.
GGCGCTTCGTGGCTGGGCCATCGCACGGTTGGGGGCGCGCTTCACTTTCACACTGCAGCGCCGCGACGGGCAGGCCATAGAAACGCATGGGCCATACCGTTGGGTGCGACACCCCGGCTACTTGGGCAGTCAATTATCGCTGCTCGGCATCGGGCTCTCATGCGGAAACGCACTCGCTGCGGTGGCAATGCTGGCGCCAGTGCTCGCCGCGCATTTGTGGCGCATCGCCATCGAAGAGCGAATGCTGTCGCGTACGGGAGGAGAGCAGTGGCGCGAGTACCGAGAAAGAACGTGGAGACTCGTACCGTGGCTGTACTGAGTTCAATCCACGCTGGAGTCGTGGACACATCTGCAGAAAGTTACGGCGTATGCGTTCGAGAAATGGGCCCTGCATTCCAAACAAATACATCTTTTTATGCGCGCGGCGTATTTCGCAAGTGGGCGATGACCGGCCCGTGGTCACTGGTCCCGACGTCGCGACCCGCTCTACATCGCGTCTGTTCGTCCACCAGGGCGCTGCTCGCTGCGACATAGTCCAACCGCCACCCGATGTTCCGCTGTCGGAAGTTTCTCCACGGTGCCCACCATGTGAACAGCCGATCGTTCTCGGGATCGACCTGACGGTGTACATCCACCAGTCCCTGTGAAAAAAACCTTTCGATGAGCGCACGCTCGGGCGCACTCTGCCCGATCATGTCTTTCCGCAGAATGGGGTGCACGTCGATGGGCAGGCGGGCAACATTGAAGTCGCCGCATAACACGAGGTGTTTTCTTTCCACTTCGACCGTCGCCGCCCACGCAACCATCTCGTTCAGGAAGAGCATCTTCGCGGCGAAGTCTTTGCCTCCGTTGGGCACATACACGCTACCGAATACGATATCCCCCACTTCAGCGACCACGATGCGCTCCTCGAGGTCGAACGGCGGATGCATAAACTTCGGGGCCTCACCAAACGTGCTGATTCTCAAAAGCAGCGCCACACCGGAATAACCCTTTAAGCCGCCATGCCAGTAGCAGTGATAGCCGGCAATCGAAGACAGGGGGTGGGGCACCTGCTCCTTGTTCGCCTTCGTCTCCTGGAGGCAGACGACGTCGGGCTCCTCGCTATGAAGCCATGAGAGAACCTCGGTGTACCGCTTGCGAATGCCGTTAACGTTCCAAGTGCCGACTTTCACCCACGCGATGCGGATCGGCCGCTCTGAAAAGCAACAAGTGGGGTGATGCGGCGTGGGTCGAGGTAGACGTAGGGATGTGCACCTGAGATGAGGGGCG
>JAYUVR010000180.1:0-3978 GCA_043753955.1 Archangium sp.
GCGACGGTGGCATCGACGCCGACCGGGTGAAATGCGGGAGAGATTGCCACGTCTCCCACAAAATTGAGCCCTGCTTCTTGGGCGAAGCGTTGCACTTCTTGAAGCCCAAAGCCCAGCCAGACATCGCCGGCTTCCGTGCGCAAAGTGTCAAGTTCGTGACGCAAGTAATCCATCACCACCAAGTGCCCGCCTTTTTTGAGGAGCCGCGCGAAACTCTGCACTGCCGCAGCGGGGCGGGAAGCGTGATGAAGAATGCGGCCCGCGAAGACGAGGTCGGCTCCACCGGCTGCATCGACGCGTTCGATTAAAACGGCGTCGTCGTAGCTCCCGGGGAAAAGGCTGACTTGGTGAAAGCCTCGCGCTGCAATTCGTTGTGCCACCCGCGCCAACTGAGCCTGGCTTCGATCAACGGCGATGACGCGCGAGAAAAGTGGCGCCAGTACATCGAGAGACAAGCCTTCACCTGCACCGACATCGACAGCCAACCCACGCCCCGGAAGCAAGAGCGAGAGGGCCGCCAAGTACGCTGGCGATGACGTCTCAGAGAGGGAAATTGTCGAAGGCGACGGCTGGTCGAAGAATGAGAGCCCTTGTTCTTCTCGCGCGGCCACGATGCTGGGCACTCGCGCCAGACTCCCATCGGCCAGACACAGACGCCGGCCTTCACTGAGCGCTTCGACCAACACCGGGTCGGTCATCACCATCGCACTGTCAGTGCGCACGAAGAGTCGAGTGCCTTCTTTGCGTGCATCGAGCAACCCCGCATCGCGCAACGCCGCCAGTTTTCGACTCATCTGCGGCTGGCTGTCGTTGAGCAACGTAGCGAGCTCTGAACCTGAGAGCTCTTCCGCTTCGCACAGCGCCAGCAACTGCAATCGCCCGGGCTCAGCCAGCAGTCGAAACAACTCGACTCGAGGCATTCGGGGAGCGCTTGAATGAGATGCGGTGGAAGCCACTGAGGATCTAATAATTCATACATGCGCAATGATGCAATAATAAATGAAATTTATATTCAAATAATTGAAACTGTTGAATTATTTATTGAATGGTATCACGTCGCCTGGATGAAGCGACTCATCACAGCGCAAGTGGTGCTCGACGAATATGCCGCGGGGCGTCGACGCATCGAGGCTCCGGTGAAGTCGACGATTGTGACTCCGGAAGCTTGGTCTAAGGGCCATGAACTGGGGGTCGTTATTGATCAAGAGCTGCGGTCTTCAGCATGCGACCGCGCTGTCGACGCTTCGGGAGTGGTGTTGGTGAAAGGTGCGTCGGTGCGCTTGGGCGAATTCGCTCAAGCGGGGCCAGGGCGCAAAGTCGGCTTGGCCGACCTCATCACTAGCGCCGATGGCTCACCGATGACTGCTGGCATCATGAGTTGGGGCAAAGACGATTCATTCCCGTGGACACTCGACTATGACGAAGTCGACTTAGTGCTCGAAGGCGTATTGCGAATCAGCATCGAAGGACGAACGGTCGAAGGAAAAGTGGGCGATGTCATCTTCATCCCCAAAGGGAGCCAGGTCATCTTCGGCACCCCCTCGCGAACGCGAGTTTATTACGTCACTTATCCAGCAGACTGGGCTGCCGCGGGGGCAGCTCCAGTTCGACCGCAGAAGTAAACCCGCGTTACGGTCTTGACCATTGGGTGAGCAGGTCAAACACGTTGTCAATGTGGTCGACCAAGACAGGACCATTGGCTGGCTCGCAGCCGTAGAAGCTGTCTTTGTACCGCAGCATTCCGGTGTTGGTGGTGAGCTCGAGCGTCAAAAGCTCCTTATCAGCGCCGCATGACGTGTTGCTTGAGCGGGCGAGGTTTCTCATCGCACCATCGAAAGTCGCCATTTCAACATCACTGAGTACGCGAGAGCCGGAGCGCAGCTGGCCTTTACCTCCACCCCCGAACTCACACAGCGAATAGAAGAGCGTCTTGTTGGCGATGGTGAGGGCCCAAGTAGAAGTTTTAGAAACGGTGCCGCCGTCATCACTCGCACACGAAAAACTGAAAAAACCTCCAGACTGCTGAGCCATGACTTGGGTCGCGCCCACCGGCCAGAGCTCTGTATTTGAACCGGCGTCGGGGTTGACCCCCGCATCTTCGCTCTGCAAACCCGCATCATCAGTTTCAAGCGTGGGGCTGCGTCCACAACAGAGAATTAGACTCAGAAACCCCAGCGTGCGTACGGTCGAATTCATGTTCAGTTTGTCCCCTCAATAAACGGCCTGCCTACGATACGTACCTCGCCTTGCAAGATGAGCGCTATCACCTGAGGGAGTGAAGAGTGTGTATTTGATGAGTACAGATTTGCCTCAGTGAGGCTGATTTGTTCATGTCTAAAATACGTGTGTATTGCCGCCCCCCAGCGCTTAGGCGTGGCACTTTGGTTGCAATTTGTCCACGGGTTGTACTCACCGAAACCAATCCCACCCATCACCAGGAGGACGTCATGCACAATCAGCACATGCCACGTGGGCAGCAAAACAACACGAGGAAACAAAACGCGGATCAACAGTACGGACGTCGCAACAATCCTCAAGAGCTGCGTTCGAATCAGAATATGGGTTCACAGCAGTTCCGCACCGATTGGAATTCGCAAAGTCGCGGGGACAACTCACCCAACCGCTACGAAACCGAAGAGAGTCATACCAATTACGGCACGGGCGGGAGGCCATTTGAAGAATTAGACAACGAGATGGACCGTGGCCAGTACAACGGGGCCAGAGACATGGGGCGCTATGGGCGTGAAGACCGAAACTACGATTACAACGCTTCCTCCTCTCCCCGGGGTTTCGAAGGGCAAGGCATGTCTCGCGGTCACTATGAGCCCAACACCTGGGACCGCCCCGAGAACTTGAGCGGCCGGAAGTTGAGTGAACCCTTCAGCTGGCCTCGATTTGGGAGTCAAGGCGGCGCCTCGAATGAGGGCTTAGACGACCAAAACAACTACGGCAATACGTATGGATCCGGCAGCAACTACGGTCTGGGCTACCAAGAACAAGGTGCCTATTCTACCCAAGGGCGAGACACGCAGACAATGCGTGGCGCTGAGCGCTTTGGCAAAGGACCCAAGGGTTACAAGAGAGCAGATGAACGCATTAAGGACGACGTCTGCGACCGCATTTGTCACATGCGCGGTATGGATGCGAGTGATGTGGAAATTCAAGTTTCTGGTGGAGAAGTGACTTTGACGGGAACGATTCAAACCCGACAAATGAAGTGGCAATTGGAACACCTCATTGATTCAATCAATGGTGTCACTGAGATTCACAATCAGCTGCGCATGAAGCGAGATGACATGAGCAGCTCAAAGTCAGACATGGACGACAAGGCAAACAAAAAGACGTCGATGTCGAGCCCATCGGCCAGTCATAAAGCCTAAATGGGGAATCTTAACCAGGGGTGCACTCGGCAGATTGTCTAAAGAGACATTTGCCGGGCACCTGGTTGTCGTTTGAAAAGCAAACCAAACCAGGTGAGGAGCGTTAAGGTTTCAAAACTGAACCCGGTCGAACACCCGCCGCACCCTTCTTTGGGTGGGCTCACCCGATTGAGTGTCAAGCGCCCTGACGCCGTTTGAGCGTTTACTCCGGTGGCCGTCGCTTCAATCACATTCGTGCCCAGGGCCAAGGGAACAACGGCTGAAAAGCCACCCGCGCCCAACAGGTCGGCCTGCACGTCATTTACTTTCACGGTTGCGACTTCAAAGCCTTGCACAGTTCCATAGACCGTCGCCGTTTCTGAAGTCAGTGTGGTGCCCTCAAGCGGTTCTACAAAGCTCAGCGTGGCTTCCTGCGGCATGTCTTCGCCTGGTGTCAGTTCCACGTCGAAGGTGCGCTGCGTGTCGAGAGGAACACTGACCGTCTCGCTGGCAGTGAGGTACCCCGGCTTTTTCACACGCACCTTCGACGTGGAACTGACACCAGGCGAAGACATGCCGCAGGAAGCCACGCTGAGCTTTGTAGAACCGCTTGAGGGCA
>JAYUVR010000181.1:0-10134 GCA_043753955.1 Archangium sp.
AGGCAACGGGGCGCGATGAAAAAGTTTACGGGCCAGAGCGCGCCCCCCGGCAGCGTCTTGAATTTGAAAGCTTGAAACCAGTTGTTCAAAGCGTTCGGCACTCACCGGCGCGCCTGCTGGGCAAATCAAACCGAGTGCTCGCAAAGCGGCGGGGTCTTGAAAAGCCATATTGAGCGCCATGCCGCCGCCCAATGAGTTGCCTAAGAGAAACACCGGTTCACCGATGACTTGACGCCGAAACTCGAGCAGCAAGTCGAGTTGCTGTCGCACCGGCACGGGCCCTGTACTGGGCATGGGCGAAAAGCCATTCGCTGGGAGATCGACGGCGTAAACGGCAGAGAAATGTTTCGCGAGTGGAACCAAGGTGCTCGCAAAGTCATTGGCAGAACTGCCCAAGCCATGTACCAATAACACCGGAGGCCCATTTCCCCCGCGCCCGTGTACTCGGTAAAAGTGAACGTCAAGACCCTGCAACTTGACGAACTGACTTGAGACGCCGCTTTTGATGAGACTTCGGCGGACCAAGCGCTGAACAAACGGCAACAATTCCATTGTGAGTCTTGTGACACAGAATTGCTGAGGGAGTCACCTCCAGGGTTTGGGCTCGCCACCTTGAAGCTGAGCGGTCAAATCTGATTGATCATAGTATTCACGAATTTCAGCTATTTGCTCTCCTTCAAAACGAATCATCGCCACCCAATGTTGACGAAAGCCATTGCCAGTTGGGGGTATCAAAAAGGGGATGGTGGAGATTTCAAGTGCATTGGTAAAGGTACCCGATGATCTCAATTCAGCAGTCAGCCAGGGCCCCTGACCGACCGCGCGAATGAGTGCATTATGATAGTCAGGGAATGCCTTGGTCAGTCGTTCAATCGCAGCTCTCATTTCGAGTCGGCCCTCAAGAGGGTCCTTCAATTCGGGCGCCGTTCGCTTGCAATCTGGCGTGTGAAGTTCAGCCCACGCATTCCAATCATGTCGATTGGCGGCCTGAAGTCGCTTGGTAAGAATCTGAACCATCGGCACTGCATTGGCCCATTCATGGGCGAGACGCTTCAGAAGCGCTCATTCTTGAGCACTATGCTTCAGAGGTACTCAATCGACTGAGTCAGCCAGATGATCTCATCGCGAAGGTTGAAGAACTTATCGCGCGCAACTGGGAAGAAGGAACTTCGAGCTTAAAAACGGTCGCCCAGCGCCTTGGGCTGAGCCCTCGCACAGTGCAGCGAAGACTTTTAGCTCTGGAAACCTCATTTGAGCAGGTGGTCGATTCTGTTCGCGCACGAGCGCTGAACGGTATTTGCTCAACGCAACACTTTCATTGCACGAAGTGGCCTTTTGGGTTGGCTATACAGACCCGAGCAATTTTCATCGCGCTTTTCGGCGCTGGCATGGCCAACCAGTGGCGCAATGGCGCCAGTCACGGGTGCTTGGGTAGGCTTTGAAGAAGCCCATGTGTTCAAGGTGTTGATCAACGACATTCTGCGCAGAGTGCGCACCATTCGACTGGCAGCCCATCACTTTCCCGCCCCCAGCCACGGAAGTGGGTCTATCGCCTGACCATTTTTTCGAATCTCAAAGTAGAGGTAACTGCCTTTGAGACTCCCGGTGTCACCGACGGAACCGATGGCTTCACCTTCTTCCACCGCGTTGCCCACCTCGACTTCGCTATTCTCTAAATGGGCATACAGCGAGTGATAGCGATTGCCGTGGTCGACGATGATGAGATTCCCATACCCCTTGAGCCAATCACTAAACACCACTGTGCCCGTACCCACAGTGCGCACTTCCGTTCCTTCTTGAGCACGAATGTCGATGCCCTTTTGCACTGTCACGGTATTGAACCGCGGGTTGATGACCTTGCCGTAACCCACTTCGACAATGCCATCAGTGGGGTAAGGCATGCGCCCTTTTCGAGAGCGGAATTCAGAGACGGCCGCGCTCAGCATCTGCGCCACCATGCCTGAGAGCTCTTTTTCAGTGCGCTCGAGTTCGGCGATGAGCCGGCTCGCCCGCTGCTGCTGCGTCGAAACACTACTTAAGAGTTCCTGAAATCGACTTCGCCGCGCCTGGCCTACAGTCTGCTCAGCGCGCAGGGCCTGCATATACCGCTGCCCCATCGCTTCGAGCCGCTCTAAGCGATTCGTTTGCCTGTGCTGCCAGGTCGCGAATATGGCAAGTTCTTCCAATTCGCTCACATCAGTCTGGACCAATTTTTTAAGCGAACGTTGCCGTTTGATGAAGGCGGCAAAATCACCCGCTGACAGCAGCGCCGCTAACGCACTTTGTCTTTCAATGCGATACAGCGACACCAACCGCGGGGCCAAACGACGTTGTTGGGCTCCAAATTCGGCCTGCGCCACTTCGGCCTCGCTGCGAGCTCGAGCTACTTGCTTGCCTATCTTCGAAACTGCGCGTTCGAGCGCCCCCACTCGCTGAGACGATTCTCTGGCTTGTTTCTCAAGCGCCTCGAGCAAACTCAGCACGTCTTGTTTTTCAGCCTTCAGCGCCTCAAAGGCTGCCCTTTCGGTGGCCAATCGCTCAACCACATCGGCGCGCTCTTCTTCCACCTCGTCGCCTGCGATCAGCAGAAGGGCCAGCAGCAGCGCACTCATATCCTCAAAAATCTCCGCACGGCGATAAAGCTGCCCAAAAGGCCCAGCAGCACCCCTAAACTCAATTGCTCAACCGCCAGCTTTTCCCACGGCACCATCAGGCGCCCCTCAAGGGTCAGAAAACCAATCACTTCACTGCCTTTATTCTCGACCCAGCGCACCAACCCAAACACGGCGCCCAACGCCAGGCTGCCAGACAAGAGCCCCTGGAAGACACCTTCGATGAGAAAAGGCATGCGCACGAAACGATCTGTACCTCCCACGAGTTTCTGAATTTCAATCTCTTCTCGGCGCGCAAAAATGGCCAGTTGCAAGGTGGCTGACACCACGATGATGGCCGTGAGAAACACCAACGCGAAGGCCACCATGGCGGCCAACCGCAGCGCTCTGGAAATGAGGTTTAAGCGTTCCAGCGCTTGTTCGCCGTAATCGACGCCACTGACAAACGGGAGCGCGCGAGTGCGTTCTGCCAAGAGTTTGAGCATTCCCGCCTCTCGCGCACCTCGAGGAAGCTTGAGCTCGATGCTCCACGGCAAGGGGTTTTCAGTCAGCGAGGTGAGCGCTTTCCCCGACTCACCCAGTTGCACTTCAAGGCGACCCAACGCAGTTGCTGGCGAAATGCGAGCCAAGCTGCCACCGGTGCGACTGAGCAGCGCCTTTTCAAGCTCATCGACCTGAGCCTCAGAAGCGTCACTCGCTAAATAGACGGTGAATTCTACGTCTCCGCCCAACGAAGCCAACAGGGCCTCAAGTTGGGCCGCAGCGATTCGGGTTATCCCAAACCCAATCAACGAGAGACTCAACGCGGCAATGGCAATGACATGGACAAATGGTGAACGCACCATGCTGCCCATGGCGGTGCGAACAGAATAGGCGAACCGGGCGCTGGTGCTCACGTGCGGCTGCAGTCTGACCTTAAATCGACTTTCGTGCGCGGGTGATGTGCGGGGCTTACGCCACGATGTCGTAGCGGGAGCCGGTTCTCGCGCTCGTCGAACGAACCACCTGTCCTGTCGCATCGTAGGTGATGAATGTCGTAATCAGATTTTCAAGTTGGGCCATTACTGGAAACCCGTCGAGACCAGTTCCCAGTGTTATTTCTGGCCCAACTTGAATGGAATCGACCGAGATGGTGCGCACTACCCCCGGAGTCGCAACAGGTGCTGATATGGCCAACTGTGGTGCGAACTCAACAGGCGCAATGGGCTCCATCCGGTCTTCCTCCACTACAGAGCTGAAGCAAGACATTCGCCAACTGTGTTTTCAATTCATTAGCTTCACTGAGCGGTGCAGATTTTTCGCGAATGACAGCCATTGCACGCATAAATGGCTATTCCAAAGCCATGAGCTGAGCCGCTTTTGCACCTCGCTCGTCGCCGACGAGGGCACCTCGAGCAAGACGCAAGGTGCGTTTCTGGTAGCGCTCGATGAGCGAGGCATCGTGAGTCGCCACGATGACCGTGGTGCCCCGAGCGTTGACGTCACACAACAAGTCCATAATTTCCACAGTCAGTGCAGGGTCGAGATTTCCAGTCGGCTCATCGGCCAACAACATCGCAGGGTCATTGACCAGGGCCCGGGCTAACGAGACACGCTGTTGTTCGCCTCCTGAGAGTTTGAGTGGGGAAACATCAGCTTTGTGTTCAAGGCCCACCCGACGCAGCATCTTTACAGAGCGCTCTCGCACTTCTTCGCGCGACACACCCAGTACGTCGAGTGTGAAGCCAACGTTTTCAGCGACCGTTCGTGTCGGCAACAATTTGAAGTCTTGAAAGACGACCCCAATGTTTCGGCGCAGGTAAGGAATCGACGATTCTCGCACCCGAGCAATGTTGCGGCCGGCGATGAGAATCTGCCCTTTGCTAGGCCTTTCGGCCAAAAACATCAATTTGAGCAGCGTCGATTTACCCGCGCCTGAAGGCCCCGTGAGAAACACAAATTCGGCCTTGGCCAAATCGAGGTTGATATCGACGAGCACCGGCGCGTCGCCAGGGTAGGCCTTGGTGACATGAAACATCTGAATCATGTTCGAACCTGCACGGTTTCACGTTGTGGAAAGCGGCGCGTAGCGAACAGTATCACTCAGAAGCGCCACCACTCGACCTTGGTCTTCAAGTACCTCGATATTGGCCAAGGCTTCAGAGAGCATCAACACCAGTCGCGCCATGTCTCGACGATGAAACAGCGCGGGCACAACATCATAGACGCTGGCCTCTGCTTGCTCGAGGCGAGCGAGCACCTTGCTTTGCCGCGTTTCGTAGAAAGCAAACAGGCCATCTAATAGGGCCTGATGGCCTCGAAAGGCTGGTCCGTGACCGGGGAGCACCGCTTCAAGTTCGAGCCCTCTGACCCATCTGGCCCCCTCGAGATAACGGGACAAGGCTCGAAACTTGGTGGGCCCTTCTCCTTGCGAGAGGTCCAAAAGTGGGTTCGGTGAAATTCGCGCCAGAATGTGATCGTCGGCGAACAACACCTTGGGTTGCTCTGCATGCAAACAGACCAAACCCGGCGTGTGCCCAGGCATATGCCGCACCACCGCATCGAAATGTTTGAAGTGGAAAACTTCGCCGTCGTGCAGTGGCGCCAACCGCTCTCGTTGAACGTGACGTACCCTGTCTGGCGCTGCATCAGCCACCGCCTGCATCTGATCGAGCACTTCAACCGGCACACCGAGCTGCACTAAGAAATACTGACGGTGCACTCGCAGCAACGTGGCGAAACGGGCTTCGCCGGCAATCTTTGGCACATCAGCGTCATGGATAAGAACTTTCGCGCCACTCTCTTCAGACAACATCTGCGCGTTGCCGAAGTGGTCGACGTGGCCGTGGCTGATGATGATGCGGGAAAGTTTCGAGAGCAAAATGCCTCTCTCGCTCGCCTGGGCCCTCAGTGCGGCGATGCCATCAGGCGTACCAATACCGGTATCGAAAATGGAATACCGACCGTCAGCATCTTCGATGAGGTAAACATTGGCCGGACCACCTGCCTCGACGAAGGGCACGGGAATTTCGAGGCGAAAGACGCCCAGATTTCGCAATGCACTGTCGTCGAGGTCTACCGTGGCACCATGCATCAGCCTCTTACTTAGCGGCCTTGATGGCAGCCTGCATTTCGGGCAATGCCTTGAACAGGTCTGCAACCAAACCGTAGTCGGCGATTTGGAAGATGGGCGCCTCGGGATCTTTGTTGATGGCCACGATGGTCTTGCTGCCCTTCATGCCGGCCACGTGTTGAATAGCGCCTGAGATTCCCGCTGCGATGTACAGCGCTGGAGCAACCACTTTACCGGTCTGCCCCACTTGGAGATCGTTCGGCTGCCACCCCGCATCACACACCGCTCGAGAAGCACCGACTGCCGCGCCCAGCTCATCGGCCAAGCCTTCGATGGGTTTGAAATCGCCTTTGGTGCCGCGACCACCTGAGACCACTATTTTGGCTTCAGTCAGCGAAGGCCGTGCACTCTTGACCTCTTTAAACTTAATGAACTTCGAGTACTGCTTCTCTTGCGCTGGAGCCGCGAGCGCCTTCACTTCGCCTGCCCCACCTGCTTCAGCTACCGCAAATTCAGTAGTGCGCGCGGTGAAGCACTTCACTGCGCCACTGAGCTTGACTGACGCAATCACCGCCCCGGCCCACATCGGGCGCGTCAAGGTGACGTCGGTGCCTGAGCCTTCGACGGAAAGGATTTCAGAAGCCATCGGGGCCTTCAATTTGGCAGCGACGCGAGGCATCACGTCGCGACCGATGGTGGTGGCTGCAGCTCCGACCCATTCGGCGCTGATGGCTTGAGCTGCGGCGGCGATGGCCGGAGCCCAGTTTTCTGCGATGGCATGGTCAAAAGCGTCGCCCGAAACGCTGTGCACCACTTTGACACCGTGGCCTTTCACTTCGTTGGCTACGGCAGTGGCATCTTTCGCGAGCGCGATGGCGTGTACTTCGCCTCCGCTGGCTTTGGCCAATTGTTGGCCGGCTGTGATGGCATTGAGGGTGGCTTTGCGGAGCGAACCGTCAGGGTTGGCTTCAACGACGATGAGAACGTTACCCATGAAATGATTTCCTTATTTCCAAAATGATGAACGGTTTAGAACGCCTTGGCTTCGTTCTTGAGCTTCTCAACCAGCGTGGCCACGTCGGGCACTTTGATGCCGGCCTTGCGCGCTGGTGGGTGCGTCATCTTCACCACCGTGAGCTTCGGAGCCATGTCCACTCCCAACGCCTCAGGAGTGTGCTCTTCGATGGGCTTGCTCTTCGCCTTCATGATGCCGGGCAAAGATGCATACCGAGGTTGATTCAAACGCAACTCAGTCGTCGCCACGCAGGGGAGCTGGCTCTCGAGCGTCTGCAAACCACCGTCGACTTCGCGCACCACGGTGATGCTTTTTCCATCAGCAGACAACTTGATGGCTGGGGTCTTGCTCTTCTCGGCTTCAGATTCGAGAGACTCTTCTTTTGAAGCGAAGGTGGCTTGCGACCAACCGAGCCACTCGGCCAAATACTGGCCCACTTGGTTTTGGTCATCGTCGATGGCCTGCTTGCCCAAAATGCAGAGGTCGGGCTTTTCTTTTTCGACGATTTTCTGCAGGCAGCCGGCGATGCCCAGTTGGTCCATTGGGCCCGCATGATTGACCCACACGGCTTTGGTGGCGCCCATGGCCAGGGCGTGGCGCAGTTGCTCATGCACTTCTTTTGAACCGACAGAAACGACCACCACTTCGCCTCCGTGTTTGGCGACCAGGCGGAGCGCTTCTTCCACTCCGATTTCGTCGAAAGGGTTGATTTTGTACTTCAGGCCCTCACCCACGATGCCGTTGCCGGCGGGGTTGACCTTGATCTTCGACTCCGAGTCTTCCACCCGCTTGGCGGTGACGAGGATCTTCAGCGGCATCTTGATACTCCTGGCGCGATGAGCGGCGCTATTTGACGCGTCGCATTGTGTGCGTTCGATTTATGGATCAACCGGGAATGCTGCAATGAGAAAAACGGGACCTTAGACGCCTTTGAGCAACTCACGAGCAATAACCAGCCGCTGCACCTGGCTCGTGCCCTCGTAGATTTGAATCAATTTTGCGTCTCTCATCAGTTTTTCTACCGGGTATTCCTTCGAGTACCCGTAGCCACCAAAAATCTGCACCGCATCGGTAGTGGCCTTCATGCTCATGTCGGCGGCGAAGCGCTTGGCGTAGCTGGACACCAAGGTATTGCGTTGCCCTTCGTCGAGCAGCCAGGCGCTCTTGTAGGTCAACAAGCGAGCGGCTTCGATGTCAGCCGCCATATCTGCCAGCAGAAATTGAATGGCCTGGAAATCAGCGATGGGCTTGTCGAACTGCTTTCGCTGCTTGCTGTAGTCGAGGGCGTGTTCCAGCGCGGCGCGGGCGATGCCAACAGCAAACATCGCGGTGAGCGGGCGCGAGTTGTCCAAGGTCGACATGGCAATCATGAAGCCTTCACCCTCTTGCCCGATGCGATTGGCGACGGGAACTTTGACGTCTTCAAACGTGAGGGTGACTGTATTCGAGGCGCGTTGGCCCATCTTGTTTTCGTGTTTGCCGATGGTGAGACCTTGAGGCCTGCCTTCGACAATGAGGCACATGATGCCTTTGTGCTTCTTGCTCGGGTCCGTGGTGCAGAACAGTGAAAATTGGTCGGCGTATTCACCATTGGTGATCCACTGTTTCTGACCGTTGACCACGTAAAAATCGCCTTCGCGACGGGCGGTGCAGCGCATGCCGGCGACGTCGCTGCCAGCTCCGGGTTCGGTCAGACCGAAACTGGCCAATTTGAAGCCGGTGGTAAATGGGCGCAGAAGTCGCTCTTTTTGCTCTTTCGATGCACCCAAGACAATGGGCAAAAGCGCGAGGTCATTGGCAATCATCGAAGTGGCCATGCCGCCACAGCCCCAGGCAATTTCTTCGGCCACGATGGCTTGGGCCACGTGAGGCAGTTCCATACCTCCGCAGTCAGCGGGAATGGTCATGTTCATCAGGCCCAATTCACTGGCCTGCTGAATGATGTCTTTGGGGAAATGATTGGTTTCGTCGCAGTGAGCGGCCTTGGGGCGCATCACTTCGCGAGCAAATTTTCGAGCCGTGTCCTGCAGCGCCTTTTCGTCGTCAGAGAGACCGAAGTTCATTTGAAGTCGCTGCCTACCACAAGCCGCTCTTCGTCGCAGAGACACACAAAAGCAGACATCGTTCAGAGCGCTGGAACATTGACCACCCAAGGTAAGAGCTCAATACTCTCGCCCGTTCGGTGTGCGCAGGTGCACCATGAAGAGGGGACTTCCATGATTTCGTCTCGTGTGTTTGCCGGCCTCGGCCTTTTGGTGCTGGTGACGTGGCTTTCGTGCAATGGCGCTCAGTCAGACCCCGAACTCACGCTGGCGCTCTCTTCGACCACCATCAATGGCAACGGTCAAAAGACCACGGTGCGCGCGACTGCGGCTGACGAAGAGGGGAATGCAGGCACAGGCACGGTGACCTTCGAGGCGACGGTCGGCGATATCAGTGAACCCCAAGCTGCGCTCGACCCCGAAACAGGCAGAGTGACGGTGGAATTTACCTGTCTGCGGGCACAAGACCCTGCGTGCACGGGCGATTTGAAAATCACCGCGACTTGGATTTCGGCTCGAGGCAACAAAGCCACTGCGACGAAGACGGTCAAAGTATCTCAAGAGCCTTTCGATGCGGGGAACGATGGAGGCTTCATCCCAATGCCCGATGCGGGGAGCGATGGTGGCATCGACGCAGGCATGATGTCTTGGAACGATGCGGGACTGAGCCTCTCAATCAGCCGCGGCGCAATTTTCATCGGTGCTCAAGACCCCGTGACATTGACTGCACAGTTCACGGGTGTCAGCCCCGCCGGAGGGCACGAGCTCAAATTGACCACCACCACCGGGTTGCTACGCACCTCAGCCGGTGATTCCCCCGCGTTGACCTTAAGCACGGATGTCAATGGAATGGTCACGGCTCAGCTCATCGATGCACCCAACCAAACGGCTCAAACGGCCACGGTAACCGTGACGCATATGCCCAGCGGGAAGTCGGTCTCTGGGAACATTGAAATGCTCAAGCTCCGGCAGGTTTCGTTTGTCGATGCGCGCTGCGGCACCACTACACCCACCAACTGTACCTTGATGGGAATCAAAGGCTCGGGCTACCAAGAGGTTGCACAGGTCGTTTTCCGGGTCACCGACGAATTGGGGGGACCGGCTGTGGGGGCGACTGTTTCTTTTAGTCTCAACCCGCCCCCAAGTGGCGTCACCTTAGAAAAATTGAGCGAAGTGACGAATGCGATGGGCGAAGTCACTGCTTCGGTACAGTCGGGTTCGGCGCTCAACGTCTTTAGAGTACAAGCGACGGTCGTGCCGGGGAAAGTTGAAGGTGTCAGCAATACACTGGCGATTCGTGGCGCCAAACCGTCGAACAAGCAATTCGCTCTCTTCTGCGCGAGCGTCAATATTCCCGCGTACAAGGCGCCGACCCTCCCAGCGCAGCTCAGTATGCTCTGTACCGTGAGAGTG
>JAYUVR010000182.1:0-3757 GCA_043753955.1 Archangium sp.
CCCCTCATCTCAGGTGCACATCGCTACGTCTACCTCGACCCACGCCGCATCACCCCACTTGTTGCTTTTCAGAGCGGCCGATCCGCATCGCGTGGGTCACGCTGACCCGACTCGATTTCACGCAACGCTGATCGGAAGCTCACCTGGCTTCAAGAATCCGCTAAACCAAAGGCCGTGCGGGCTCTCGTAACCAGTCGACGCAGTGAACTTCGTATCGAACGGGCGCGAGAATTTCTCAAAGTCCTTTCTCCCAGTGAAGACGCTCTCTTGCTCGGGCCTTCATTCGAAGCCGTCGCTGAGCTCACTCGTTCGCTTAAGTGCGCTGTATTTGGGTGGCGACGAATGACCTTGTATCGCTGTGCGCTTGAGCTCGCCCGCCCAGCTTTGATGGAACGTCACCTCGCGGCGGCGAGTTCGCTGGCCCTCGAAGCGCTCTGGGCACGCGTCACCCATCGAATGAGCAAGAGCGGAGAACTTGATCGCCTGACGCCGCTCGAGGGGCGCCCGGGTTTGCCTCGTGCTCTGGCTCGGACGGTGGGCGAGCTTCGCATGTTGCAGATTCCATCGACTGCGATCGAGCCCGCTTTGGGTGCAGCGATGCGTGCCTATGAAACGGCGCTGAGCGAGGCGGGTCTCGCCGACAGGTCTATGGTGTACGCGCTCGCGAGAGAAGCCGTAACGAATTCACCCATCTCTCCACTCTTGTTGTTTGACGTGGCCGTCAACGCCGGCCTCGAAAATGAGTTTGTCACCGCACTCAGAGTGCACTCGTCGCAGGTCTTCGCATGTGCACCTTCTGGTGATGAAGGCAGCGTCACTCGACTTTCTGTCGGCATGACCGCCACCGAGTTGCATGGCGAAAACGAAAGTGCGCTGGGCGCGCTTCAAGCCAACATATTTACGCTCCCACTGAATCAGCAGCGCGAGGCGAGGGAACTGACTGACTTCTTTTCAGCTCCCGGCGAGGCTCGGGAATGCGTCGAAATTGCTCGCAGGGTACTGCAATGGGCGCAAGCTGGAATTCGCTTTGATGAAATGGCGGTGTTGTTGCGGAGCCCTGCGACGTATCGCGCTCCACTTGATGATGCATTTCGGAGAGCCCGAATACCCGCATGGTTTGGTTCTGGGCTGCCGCGGCCTGACCCTGCTGGGCGAGCGCTCTTGGCATTGTTGAGCTGTGCAGAAGAGGGGCTCTCAGCTCGCCGTTTTGGGGAATATCTTTCGCTGTCGCAAGTGCCTCGACTTGAGACTTCCGGGGGCCCTCCGAAAGCGGCCAGCGATCGCTTCGTGCGGCCGGAAGCGGCTGAATCGTTGCTTCCTCTCGAGGCACATACAGATGCTCCTGAAATACCGGTTGAAGAAGTCGGTGACCTCGAGGCTCCTGCAGTATTGGGGCAACTGCGTTCACCTCGACGTTGGGAACGGCTCATCATCGACGCCGCCGTCATCGGAGGCACAGAACGTTGGCGACGCCGGCTCAAGGGGCTTCGTCAGAAAAAGTGCAAAGAGAAAGAGAACCCCACGGCAACTGAAGGTCAATTGGCAGCTGTGGAACGAGATCTCGCAGATCTCAATGCACTCGAACACTTCGCGCTGCCACTGCTCGATGTGCTCGCTGGTTTGCCGAAGTCAGCCATCTGGAAAGAGTGGCTTGAACAACTCGGCAGCTTGGCTTCGCGGGCACTCAAAAGGCCCGAACGCGTGTTGTCTGTGCTTCATGAATTAGGACCCATGGCTGAGGTAGGGCCCCTCGAATTGTCTGAAGTTCGCGCCGTGCTCAGCGCTCGTTTGGCAGAAGTGACCGAGCTCCCAGAAGGGCGTCGCCAAGGGCACGTCTTCGTGGCTCCAGTTGATGCAGCGCGAGGGCTTTCTTTCGACATCGTCTTTGTTCCCGGCCTTGCCGAGCGGGTTTTCCCTCAGAAGATTCGAGAAGACCCACTTTTGCCAGACACCCTACGCGCCAGCATTTCACCGCACCTTGAAACCTCGCGGGCTCGCATTGCCAGTGAGCGCCTGGCGCTGCAGTTGGCCGTTGGAGCCGCGCGAAGGCGAGCCATTCTCTCATACCCTCGAATCGATGCCGAACATGCGCGGCCGCGAGTGCCTTCGTTTTATGCCCTCGAAGCGGCCCGAGCCATTCAAGGCACCTTACCGGGCTTCGAAGCGTTGCAAAGACAAGCAGAAACGTCTTCCCGCATTCGGCTCGCCTGGCCGGCGCCGGCAGACCCTTCGCTGGCCATCGATGACACTGAATTCGATTTGGCCATACTCGATGGCATTTTGAGTTCAAGCAGTTCAGTCAAAGGCAAAGCTCGTTATTTGGTGAAAACAAACGCTCACCTCGCGCGCGGTTTGCGTGCCCGTTACGCCCGTTGGCAACAGAGTACTTTGACTGCGCACGATGGTTTCGTGAAACCCGGAAACTTGGGTCGCACGGCTTTGGCTGCTCACCAATTGAACGAAAGACCTTTCTCTCCGACCGCGCTCGAACAATATTCGGCCTGCCCCTATCGCTTCTATTTGTCTGCCGTGGCGCGTCTGTACCCTTTGGAGATTCCCGGTGAGATGGAAGAGCTTGGCCCCCTCGAGAAGGGTTCCATGGCGCATCAGGTTCAATACCAATTACTTACCGCGCTCAGACGCGATGGTATTGAATTGAACTCCTCGACACTTGAAGTTGTGCTGACGCGGCTCTCTGAAGTTGTGGCCGACGTGGCTCGTGAGGTGTTTGATCAATTTAAGCCAGCCATCGAGCGGGTGTGGCAAGACGGCATTCACACGCTAGAGGCTGATCTCCGACAATGGTTGCGATTGGCTGCTGAAGACAGTCAATGGAAACCTGCTCATTTCGAATTGTCGTTTGGTTTGCCGGGTCGCGATGTTGATCAACAAGACCCAGCGAGTTCTCCGAAGCCAGTGACGTTGATGGAAGGCCTTCAAGTGCGTGGTTCCATCGACTTGGTAGAAAAGAGTGTCTCTGGCGCGCTGCGAGCGACTGATTACAAAACAGGGCGTTCTCGCGCTGCACCAGGCAACGTCATCGGAGGCGGGCGCCATTTGCAACCATTGTTGTATGCATTGGTATTGGAAAAACTGTTCCCACAAGGGCTGGTTGACAGCGGTCGACTTTTTTACACCACGCAGGTGGGTCAATTTATGTCTGTACCCACCCCGCTCAATGCGGCCAGTCGAGAGGCTTTCGCGCACGTGGTACGAACGTTGCGAAGCGCGTTGGAAACTGGGTTTTTCCCCGCGGCTCCAGCGGCGGGTGAGTGTCGATATTGCAATTTCAGAGCAGTCTGCGGTCCCGAAGAAGAGCGTCGATTGATTCGCACTCGGAAAGGGTTGCGAGCTGAATTGAGCGAGCTTCGGACTTTGAGGTCGATGCCGTGAGTGACAAAATTCCTGGAGATCAACCCATACGTATCCGGCTGCTCGAAGAGCTCGACACCACTTTTGTGGTCGAAGCTGCTGCGGGTACGGGGAAGACCAGCGTGCTGGTCGACCGCATCGTGATGATGGTGCGAAAGGGCAAAGCTCGACTCAGCGAAATCATCGCCGTCACCTTTACCGAAAAAGCCGCAGGCGAAATGAAATTGCGTTTGCGCACTCGCCTTGAACGCGCCCGTGAAGAAGTCATGTCAAAAGAAGAAGGTACGCTTTTGACCCTCGCCCTCGAGGAACTTGAAGTCGCGCGCATTGGCACCATTCACGGTTTGTGTGCCGACGTGTTGCGTGAATACCCAGTCGAAGCCGG
>JAYUVR010000183.1:0-20916 GCA_043753955.1 Archangium sp.
GAAAATTCTGTCAGCAGTGGGCAGGTTCATTCCCCAGAGGGTGAGCGAGTCTGTCTATGATGCTTTGGCTTGTTTTCGAAAAAAGCCCCATGACGAAGAAAAAAGACGCGCCTTTCAACAACCCCTTCAACGGGCTGAAGCTTGAAAAAAAAGCGGCCCCGTTTGTCCCCGTCGCGCCGGTTCCCCTCAAAAAGCCCGTGAGTGTCGACGATGAATCAACCCTCTTTCTCGAATCAGTGGGTGAAGTCGCCCCGGTACGCACGGTCAAAGAACGGGTGGCGCCCCCGAGCCCTCCCTCAGCTGATCAATTGCGCTTTTCGCATGAAGAGGCTGAAGGGCTGGCTCGGCTGGCCGAATTGGTTTCACCCGCTGCAGATTTTGAAACGGCAGATGAAGCCGAATACCTCGAAGGCTCAGTTCGTGGCTTCGATGATCGCGTGATGCGTAAACTGCGCCGTGGCGAATTCGAAGTTGAATCGCGGCTTGATCTTCACGGGCGCACGCTTGACGAAGCAAAGTTGGCTTTGGAAAATTTCATTCAGCGAGCACGCATCTTGGGCCACCGCTGCGTCTTGGTGGTGACGGGAAGAGGCCTGCATTCCGTCGACAACATTCCCGTGCTCAAACGAGGGGTTCAGCAATGGCTCGTCGGCGGCCGGGTGGCTCGTCAGGTGCTCGGGTTTTGTTCGGCTCAGCCCGATGACGGCGGTACGGGGGCCGTGTACGTGCTTTTGCGACGATGACGCGATTTGCTCAGGCGCTCGAAGACAACCCAGCTCCTCGGAAACTGGGCGACGTCACGCTTCGCTACGAGCCCTCAATGTTGATTGGCGAGACGAAGAGAACACGTTCGAGTTGGGTGGTGAGCGTAGTGTGGGTGGCGGCGCTGTCGTGCCTGCTCTTGGCCTTCGCGGCATTGACCCTCACCTGGGGCACCGAAAGAACCATCACGTTGCTAGCAGCCAGCGGCATTGCCTTCGCGCTCGCCAATCGCCTCGAACGGCATGTGAAACGGCAGCGGCGTTTTGTCGTCAATTTCGCCACCACCAGTCTTCGTCTTGATTTCAGTACGCCGCTGCTCGCGCACCCGCGCACCATGGTGGTGCCCTTCGGCGCTGTGCGTGACGTGGCGCTAACGCAGCAAGCCGACGGCGCACTGTGTCTGTTGGTTGACTTTGTATGGCACGAGTCGCTGCTGTGCGAGGTGCTTGTCGCCTACATAATGCAAGAGCAACGTTCCGACGCAGAACGACTCGAACGAGTACTTCAAGGTGCTTTCGGTTTGGGTACGCCCCCTTCGGATAGCGCGTATTTTGAGCTGAACCAGGGTCGCAGAATGCCCACGGATGACCGGGAGACCTCGAGTTTCGAGTGATGCTCGCTCGGGGAGAGCGCTGGCACGTCAGCTGCTCAATCGAACGCCTGGAGGCTTAACCGTGCGTTCCTATCTCTTACCCCTCAGCATCCTCACTTTCACCCTGAGTTTCCCCGCGCTCGCGTGGGATGTGCGCACCGACTCAGACGGAGATGTGGTGCGATGGAAGGGCAAGGTAGAAATGGTGCTGGACGCGAGTGCGAGCTCTGCACTTCGTGAAAGCGAAACCGAAAACGCCATTCGCGCTGCTTTTGTGCACTTTGACGAAGCGACCCCGAATCTCGAAGTCACTCTGAAGGTCGGTTCGGCGCAGGCCATCGGCTATCGACCTGGAGCGAAGGACAATCAAAATTCCATCATCGTTCTCGACGAGTGGCCCTACGACGAATCGGCTCTCGCCGTGACCTTGGTGACCATCAATGCTCGCACCAATGAGCTTCTCGATGCCGACATTGCCTTCAATGCCGCAGGCCACCAATTTCGAGTGCTCAAAAATTCAAAAAAAGAAGAGCGCACTTTTGATGACGTGCAGAACACCTTCACTCACGAATTGGGTCACGTACTGGGTTTGATGCACAACAAAGAACTTGAAGATTTGGTGATGTACCCCTCGGCTCCTCCAGGGGAAATCTCTAAGCGGGCGTTGAAGCAAGACGATCGCGACGGCTTGCTCTCTCTCTACGGGGCTGCTTTAGAAGGGGCGAGCGCCAATGAGCAGACCGCAGGTTGTAGCGCGTCTTCGGCTCCACCGCTGAGCATGTTGCTTGGGCTGTTGATGTTCTTCTTCCGCAATCGTCGAGCGGCCCTGGTCGCCGCTTGTGTGCCGGCGCTGGCGCTCGCGGGCGAGTCGATGCCCGTGTCGCTTGCCAATGCTCAAGATGTGGCGTTGGTTCAGGTCGTCAGTCGCCAATCGGGAACGCATTCGCTCAACCCTGGGCTCATCGTCACTGAGCTGAGTTTTGATTCCGTCGAATGCCTCAAAGGCACTTGCCTCAATGTGTCTCGCGTGGTGGTTCCCGGCGGCCGGTTGGGTGACTTGGAACAACTCATCGTTCATGAGCCCGTGCCCGAGGCTGGAACGCAGGTATTGATCTACCGTTCCGCTGGCCGTTTGCGTGTGGCCCATCTCGAAGCGGAAGCGCAGGGAGAGGTCGTCAAAATACTCCGTGCGAAGGGGTCAGTAGCACCCCAGACGGCGATTGGACCCCTGCCAGCGTCATCGAAGATGCCTGCAATCACACCCTGAGCGGCTGGCACCCACCTTGAAGTGTTGACAACGAAGGAGCCTCTCATGTCTCAACAGCCGCGCCGTATCCTCATTGTCGACGATGAAGAAAACGTTTGTCACGCCTTGCGCCGCAGTCTTCGGAAGGAAGGGTATGAGCTCTTCTTTGGTCACGAGCCGGCAGAGGGTCTCGAGTTACTTAAGAAGCAGCCCGTCGACATGGTGATCAGCGATCACTTGATGCCCAACATGACGGGCCTTGAGTTCCTCAAAATCGTTCGCGACAGACACCCCGACATGATGCGTTTGATGTTGACGGGTCACGCCGACATGCAGACGGCCATCGATGCCATCAATCTAGGCAACATCTATCGCTTTCTCACCAAACCGTGGGACGACACGGAACTGAAGGTGACCCTCTTCTTGGCCTTCGAGCA
This sequence comes from Archangium sp., assembly GCA_043753955.1. Lineage (GTDB taxonomy): Bacteria > Myxococcota > Myxococcia > Myxococcales > Myxococcaceae > Archangium_A. Next base: position 3,038 of record JAYUVR010000183.1, read on the forward strand.
GCTGGATCTCGAGCGAGAAAACCGAAAATTGTTGGCGATGGTGCGCAGACAATACGATGTCATCAAGGCGCTTGAAGTCGAGCACCCCGACATCGGCCACGTCGTGCGCGACGCCGAAGGCTACGTGCTCATCGACGAAGAAGAACGAAGCGGTTCTGTTGAGGTGCGCCTGCAGCAGGCGTCGTGAGCAACAATGGCGGCTGAGCCGACATCGCCACTGGCTTGCCTGGTGGTTGCTGCTGATGACGAACTGCACGCGAGCATCGGTGAAGTTCTTCATACGTGGAATCTTCGTTTTGAACGCGTCGATGAGTCGACTGCGTTGACGAAAGTTGAACAAGGGCAATGTCGAGTGGTGATGTTCGAGCGTCACCCCGGCTTGCGACTGAGTCTTGAGCGACTGCGAGCGGCCGGTGCAGTACCTGTGGTGTTGGGAACACCTGGGACTGACGTCATCTCCGATATCGAGTGTGTGGAACAACCCTCAGAGATTGTTGCGGCTGTCTTCAGGGCGCAGGGTCGACTGCAAGGTTTGGAACCGGCTCGTACCTTCCGCATCAGTCAATTTGCTCAAGTCATCGCCGAACAATTCGCATTGCCTCAATTGGTCAAAGTGGCCATGACAAAGGCGCGCGAGCTGTGTGAAGCCGAAGGCGCCAGCCTACTGCTCGTCGACCCCCGTACCGGCGGGTTGTACTTCGACACTGTCGAGGGCGGCGCTGAGGGCATTGAAAGAATACAGCTTCCGCGAGGGAAGGGTGTCGCGGGTCGGGTGGCTGTCGAAGCCCGTGCTCGGTTGGTTGAAGACGTGCAGCACTGTGCAGATTTTGATCGCTCTGCAGACATTCGATCAGGTTTTTCCACGGGCTCCATTGTGGCGGCGCCCTTGGTATTGGGCGGTGATGTGCTGGGTGTACTGATGGCCGTGCGGTCGACTGGGGCGGCGCCATTTACACCCGTTCACCTTGAGCGGTTGGTGCAGCTTGCCCCTCACGTCGCTATCGCGGTGCACAACGCACAAATCACCACGGCCCTTCGTCACTCTCAATCGCAGGCCATCGAAGCCAACGTTGATCTCGAGAAGAAGGTCAAAGAGCGCACTGAGCAAATCAGTCGAGCCAAACAAGAATGGGAACGAACTTTCGACGCCATCGATACGCCTATCGCGCTGCTCGAGGGGTATGTCATTCGTCGAACCAATCAAGCGTATGCGCGCAAAGTGCGCTTGCCGGTCAGAGATATACCGGGTCGCAAGTGCTACGAAGTGTTCGCCAAGAGAAACAGCCCTTGCCCTGATTGCCCGCTGGCCAAAGGTCGTGGTCACGTCTTGGGCGCTGAGATTCAGACGAGTGAGAGTGCGTCAGGGCGTTCGAATTTTTACCGCTTTCATGGGTATTGGCTCAGCGATGACCACCGTGACGAGAGCGTCGTCGTCACCTACCACGACATCACCCAGTCGCATGTGCTCGCCGAAAAACTGCGCGAAAGCGAACGGCTGGCGGCGGTAGGTCAGCTGGCCAGTGGAGCGGCCCACGAAATCAACAACCCACTCGGGTTCGTGACATCAAATCTCCGTACGTTACGAGGTTTGCTCGATGAGCTTCGCGCTCCATTGCGTACGTTTGCCGACTTGGTGTTGTTGTCGAAAGAGAAACGCGCTGAAGAAATGGCGCAGCTGCTTACGACTGCCGAAGAGCCCGACACCAGCAATCTCGATGATGGGCTTGAGATGATCGACGAGTCGCTCGATGGGGCGCGTCGCGTCGGCGATATCGTAAAAGGTCTGCGTGAACTCTCGCGCCTCGAAATTGGGAAGAAAGAACCTGCCAACGTCAATTCTTCAGTCAGCCGGGTGGTGCGCGCCGAATTGGGCGAAGCGACCAACGTGGCTCTGAAACTTGAAGCGACGCTGATGGCCGACATTCCCCCGCTGCAACTCGATCAAGCGTTGGGCCATGTCTTACGCAATGCGCGCCAGGCCACGATGAAGAAAGAAAAAATCGTGGTGAGTACTTTTCACACCGAAGACGCAGTGCTCATTCAAGTGAAAGACGAAGGCACTGGCATCCCCCGCGAGAATCTCCGGCGCGTGTTTGAACCCTTCTTCACCACGCGTGGCGTAGGCAAAGGCATTGGGCTGGGTCTCACGGCCGCCTACGGCATTGTGAAACGCGTGGGCGGCGATGTCGAAGTGCAGTCTGAGGGTCTCGGGAAGGGCTCGCTCTTCACCATTCGCCTTCCGCTGTCAGAAGGGCAGTTGAAGCCCGTGGTTGACCCACCGTTACTGGCTGACGTCGCTTGAACCTGCGACGTAGATTTGGCTTCCACTGTCTTTGAATTCTTGAGCCTTGAGCTCGAGCCCCTGAGCCACCGCGCGAACGTCACCGCTGATTTTCATGGAACAGAAGTGAGGGCCGCACATCGAGCAGAAGTGCGCAGTCTTCGCCCCGTCTGCAGGCAGGGTCTCGTCATGAAACTCTTTGGCCTTTTCAGGGTCGAGCGAGAGAGCGAATTGATCGAGCCACCTGAATTCAAAACGCGCCTTCGAGAGCGCATCATCGCGCTGCTGCGCACCGGGGTGGCCCTTCGCCAAGTCGGCGGCGTGGGCAGCGATTTTGTAGGTGACCACTCCGACGCGCACATCGTTTTTATCAGGCAGCCCCAAGTGCTCTTTGGGCGTGACGTAACAGAGCATCGCCGTGCCGTACCAACCGATGAGCGCAGCGCCGATGCCTGAAGTGAGATGATCGTACCCAGGCGCAATGTCTGTCGTCAGTGGCCCCAAGGTATAGAAAGGTGCCTCGTGACAGAGCTTCAATTGTTCAGTCATGTTTTCGCGAATTCGCTGCATGGGCACATGCCCTGGGCCCTCGACCATCACTTGCACATCGTGCTTCCAGGCGATCTGCGTCAGTTCGCCCAAGGTCTTGAGCTCAGCCATCTGCGCTTCATCGTTGGCGTCTGCAATGCTGCCTGGTCGCAGCCCGTCGCCGAGCGAAAAGCTGACGTCATAGGCCTTCATGATTTCGCAGATGTCTTCAAAGTGCGTGTAGAGGAAATTTTCGCGGTGATGGGCCAAACACCAGCGCGCCATGATGGAGCCACCTCGAGAGACGATGCCGGTCAGTCGTTTGGCCGTCATCGGTACGAAAGGCAGGCGAACTCCAGCGTGAATGGTGAAGTAGTCGACCCCTTGCTCGGCTTGTTCGATCAACGTGTCTCGGTACAGTTCCCAGGTGAGGGCTTCAGCCTTCCCTTCGACCTTTTCGAGGGCCTGGTAGATGGGCACCGTACCGATGGGCACCGGGCTGTTGCGCAAAATCCATTCGCGCGTCTCGTGAATGTTGGGGCCGGTGGAAAGATCCATCACCGTATCGGCGCCCCAGCGAATCGCCCACACCATCTTTTCAACTTCTTCTTCGATGGAAGAGGTGACGGCTGAGTTGCCCAGGTTGGCGTTGATCTTCACCAAGAAGTTACGGCCGATGATCATCGGCTCGAGTTCAAGGTGGTTGATGTTCGCCGGAATGATAGCCCTTCCTAAGGCGATTTCACTGCGCACGAATTCAGGCGTGATTTCGTGCGGAATCGAAGCGCCAAACGATTCACCTGGGTGCGAGCCCTGGTGCTGTTCGCGTTTTTGGGTTTCCCGAATGGCCACGTATTCCATCTCTGGAGTGATGAGGCCCGCTCGGGCGGCAGCCAGTTGGGTCGCCGCTCCCTTCCCCTTGGCTCTCAGCGGCTGGGTACGGGTGTGAAAGCGAAGTTTTGAAAGGCGCGGGTCTTCGAAACGCTGCCGCCCAAAGGCCGAGCTCAGCCCAGAAAGCTGCTCGATGTCAGCGCGAGATCGAACCCATTCTTCTCGAATGAGGGGAAGGCCTTGTTTGAGATCGATGTCGACGGTGGGGTCGGAAAAAGGGCCCGAGGTGTCGTACACCGTCATCGGCGCATTGTGTGTGACGCGGCCGTCGGCGTGCTCAGTGGTCGACTGGGCTATTTCGCGCATCGGCACCCGAATTTGCGGGTAGAGCGTGCCGCCTACGTACACCTTGGCTGACTGAGGAAAAGGGGTTCGGGTGATGCGGGCCAGAGCGGCTTCGTCTACCGCCAGACGTCGATTGGCTGCCATGACCAAGACTCGTATCTCTTCGCCTTGTTACTTTCCATTCCAACGATTCATCGCTTTGGGGAGGCCTTCGCGAACCCAGCTCTCGCACACGTCGCAACCGCGCTCGATTTGCTCGCGAAGCGTGCTCATTTCTTCCTTCGAAAAGTCGCCGAGCACATGGCCTACCACGCGCTCTTTCGCGTTGGGGCCCACGGGTTTGCCAATGCCAAACCGCAAACGGCCGTAGCTTTCTTCGCCCCACGACTCACGAATCGAATTGAGGCCGTTGTGACCGCCAGTACCCCCTCCGGCCTTGAGCTGGAGTTTCGGGTAGGGCAGATCAAGTTCGTCGTGAATGACCAACACATCGGCTGGTTCAACTTTGTAAAAGCGCGCTGCCGTTCCCAGTGAGGTGCCCGACCGATTCATGAATGTCTGTGGCTTGAGCAGCATCACCTTTTCACCGGCAAACGTACCCAGCGCCAATTCGGCTTCAAACTTGGTGGTGGAAAACGACAACTTCCATCTTGCGGCCAGGTTTTCCACCAGCAGAAAGCCAATGTTGTGCCGATTTTGCTCGTATTGATGCCCTGGGTTTCCCAGCCCACACAAAATTTTCATGACGTCGTATTCCTCTTATTCATGAACGACGCCGCGCCAGGAAGAACCCGAACGCGGCGCCAGAAAAACATTTCATGAAGAAAGCCAGGCTCGTTACTTCTTGGCCGGAGCCTTCGCCGCTTCGGCCTTCTTGTCGCCTGCTGCTGCACCTGCTGCAGGAGCGGCGCCCGCTACTGCACCGGCGGCCGGAACTGCCCCGGCTGCTGCTGCGACCGGCTCGACCACCTTCTCGACATCAGGAGCGGTGACCACGGCGATGGTGAAGTTGGTGTGGGTCTTGACGGTCAAGCCTTCAGGAAGCTTGATGTCGTTGACGTGGAGCGCGGTGGCGATTTTCAGTGCGCTGACATCGACTTCGATATTGAGGGGAATCGCTGCAGGCAAGGCCCAGACTTCGAGCTCGCGGCGCATTTGAGACAAAATGCCACCTTCAATAACGCCGATGGACTTGCCGACGAGGGTCAGCGGAATCTTCACTTTGACCTGCTCATTTTCACGCACGTCGATGAAGTCTGCGTGGAGCAGATCTTTCGAGACGGGCTCGAGCTGGTAGTCCTTGAGCATCACCATGTGCTCTTTGCCGTCGACGATGAGCCCGATGACCGTGTTCAGCTTCTTCGGAGTCGCGATGGCCGCGCGCAAAGCCTTGCCATCGAGCGCGATGCTGAAGGGTTTTTCAAGATGTTTGCCGTAGACGCACGCCGGAACCAAACCCTCTGCGCGAGTGCGTCTTGCGGGGCCTTTGCCTGAAACGGTACGGCTCTTGGCCTCTAACTTTGACGTGGTGATAGACATGGTGGGTGTCACTTTCTTTTGAAGTCACGGTCGCGAGCACAGCTGATGATGGGAAAACGGGGCGCGACCCCCGACCCGTGTTTTGATGGTGCAACCCCGGCATCCCACCACGATGGTGGGCCCCGAAAGAGCGCTTCAAAAACACGGGCAACGGCGCTTTAGGCCTGCGATTGGCTGACGGTCAAGTCTTAAGCCCTTGCGGCGCATGCTTGTGTCTGGTAGGTGCGCCGTCCTTTTCTAAGTTCTCTCTTTTTGGAGTGTTTCAATCATGCGTAACGCTGCCATTCAGTTTGTGGATTCGCTGCACTCGCGCAAGGACCTGGTGAACTTTCGCGCCGGCGACACCGTTCGCGTGTGGTGGAAGGTGAAGGAAGGCGAGAAAGAGCGCACTCAGGCTTTTGAGGGTGTGGTCATTCGGAAGACGCGCGGAAGCGTCGATGCCACCTTTACGGTGCGAAAGGTTTCTTTCGGCGTGGGTGTCGAGCGCATTTTCCCTCTTCATTCGCCTCGTTATGAGTCGATCGAAGTGCTCAGCCGCGGTGATGTGCGCCGTGGTCGCTTGTTCTACTTGCGCGGCTTGAGAGGCAAGGCTGCTCGCCTCGATGTGCTTGAAGAGCACGTTCCTGCAGAATCTGCCGCGACAGCGGCCGCGAAATAGAGCATTCTTCAGAGCGCTCATGCTCTTCCTCGAGTTGGCGGCGCAGGCCGTTCGTGGGTTTTCCCCCGCGATTCGTGTTGCGCTGAAGCCGGGGTACCAGGCGCTTCAATGCCCCACAGAATCGCCTGCACCCTTGGCCGGGTTGATCGCGGCTTTGGTTTTCCCTGATGGTCGGGGCAGCGATGCTGCCTTTTTGGCTCCCGGTGCGCAAAGCGGCCGGGCAGGGCTCACCTTGCAGAGCAAAGATGGGTCGACGTGGCGTATTGTGCGCGACCTTGGTGGTGCTGGGGGGCTGCATAAGCTCAACAAGGCCACCAACCAGTTCGAAGTCGTCTCTCAAGACGCGCTTGAGATGAGCCAAACCCTGCGGGCTGAAGTGGGCTTTCCGGCGCGGACGACTTGGGAACAACTTTTCACTTTTACCGGGGCTCAGTTGCCTACGCGCAGGCCCAAGGGGCCAGTGAAAGCTCCAGTAGCGATGGGAGCGAAGCCGACCTCGCGCATGCCCAACGCGCAGTGGAATATGGAGGGTGCCCCGTCGGCTCAGGTTGAAGACCCATCACGGTTGGCGAGCCTTGAAGCTGAGTTAGCGACTGCAAATCGTGCTGCGGACATTCAATTTCGACTCGATGGTGTCAGCGGAGAATTGTTCGAAGTCGAATCGAAGACCAAAACGTGGGACGAAGTTGCGAAACGCGTGAGTGTGGTGCGCGCTCAACTCGAGGCCGCGGTCGACCATGCGGCTGCGCTCCCTAAAGACATCATTGCGCGTGCTCAGCGACTTCCCGATGAGCGGAAGCGTTTTGAAGAGCAGATCGTTCGACTGGAAAACGAACGTCAGGCGATGATCGACAACGCTCCTGTCCCGCCAGAACCCCTAATTCGCAACTCGCGATTTTGGGCCGGCTTGGTAGCGGGGCTTGGTCTTTTCGTCGGCGCTCTGTTTTTGGAAGAGGGCTTGCGCTCGCTCGCCTTGCTGTCGATGGTGCCGTTCACCTTTTCTGCTCTCGTTGCGCTCCGTTTTATTGAAGACCTTCAGCGGCTGGGTCGCACTGGAGGGAAGACAGAAGTCTTGGGTTTGCGCGAAAAGAAGTTGAACGAAGAATTTGAGCAGACATCGCTGGTGGTGGAACAAGCTTTCGCCCAAGTGGGTGTTTCAACGGGGGAAGAATTCTTAGCCGCCTTCACTCGACGAGAAGGGCTGCAAGAGCAGTTGCGCGACCTCGAACTTGAACATGCGTCTGTGCAGGCTGACCCTCAATACACTTCGTTTGCTCAAAAAATAGCGCGGCTCAAGGGCGAACAAGAATCGTGTAACCAAGAATTATTGGGCATGTCTGGCGGGTATGTTCGCGACGCGCGCGATATTGAAAGAGACATTGCTCGAATCAAAGTGCCTCTGCCGAGTTCCCCTGTTGAGGCAAAGGTGTCTATTCAAGAAGAAGTGACGACTGCAGCTGCCCCGGCTCAACTCTGGGACGACCCGTGCCCACATCTCTTCGTGTTGGCGGCAGATCTCTTTCACACCGATATTCTGACCTTGTGGCAGCAGTTGCGTGAACGCTCGCTGCAATACCTTGGCGCACTGACTGAGCGTCGCTACCAGGAAATGTCGGTCGACAAAGATGGCAGGGCCACGTTGCAAGGAAGTTCTGGTTCTCTGAGCGCTAAAGAATTGGCGGGGAAAGATCTCGACTTGATGTACCTGGCGCTCAGGCTGTCGTTGATCGAAAAAGCAGGTCAATACAAGATTCCAGTGGTGGTCGAAGACAGCCTCAGCGCCATTCTCGATGCGCCGCGGCAGGCGCTCTTTGGGCGCATGCTCAGTCACTTGGGTTCATTTTCGCAGGTGCTGCATGTCAGCGGGGCAGGGCCGAGTGCGACGTTGGTGGGGCAGCCCGTAGCGGTTTGATCGGGTGTTGATCATGCTTGAGGTAGATGACTGAGTCTTAGCTTTGTTTGACGTACAAACCGTCGAACTGCATCGACCATGTTCTTCCCCCATCGGTGCTGCTTTCCCACAGCTGGCGTACTTTCCCGCCTTTAAGCGGTTCCCAGGTGATTCGGTTTTGTATGCCTTTGGCACCCGTTCCAATGAGCACCATTTTCCCATTCACGAAGGAACCGCTGAGCTCGAGGCGAGTTCCCTGTGCGTCGACCCATGTTTGGTGCCAGCGCTCAGTCGTCGCGTCGTAAATGTTGTAGCTCTGACCCCGAAGGCCTTTGGCTCCCGCCCAGCTTTCGTGAAGGACACACCCATCGAGAATCGCTTCGATGCGATTGGTGCCAGCCAGATTTCCGTCAGGGAGAGTGACGTTCCAATTCCCCAACCAAAAATCGAACTGCCGGTGCGCAGCGGCGGTGCATGGTTTGGTGCGCACCCCCGCATCAGGAGAAGAACTCAAAATGACAGACGCGATGAGTGAAATGAGCATGGGGCGCGCACCGTACTTGACGGCGTAGTTGAGAAGCTACGGAATCCTAATTCGTTGAAGCAGTCGCCCACCCAAAGACATTCAAAAATAGAGTCGCAGTTCGATAGACGGCGAAGGCACGACGCTGGCTTGGGCCGTAGTGCTCGTCTGCGTCACCGCGGAACCAAGAACTGCCGGGGTAGAAGTCGACTGTATGAAATTTTGAGCCAAGGTTGCATGAACGATCTGCGTTGAAATTCTTAGCGCTAGTCTTTCGATGAGCATCCGCTCGAGTGTAATTCCGCCGTTGAGTCCCACTGAATATGATCGACCAATTTGTGGCTCTTCTTCAGGGTAGCCAATACGTACGGCGGCGTAACCTCCCGTTGCCGCTGCGTACACTGAAAAGGCAACCGGAGAATCAGCATTGGTTAATATCCACCGCGGAAAGAGAGATATCGCCGTCGAACCACTCTCATTTCGAGACAGCGTAGAGCCCGCAATAACAGGGCCAAACGTTGGCGATGATCCGACCTCGTAGGAAGCCGTTAACCCAAGGCCCAAAACGAAATGTTCGCTGAAAATTCGTTCAAATGAGAGACGCGGAGTTGGAGTGAAGGCCTGGTACCACCACCCAAAGCCTCCCAAACCACCGAGTGCTCCCAAGCCGCCAAACGCAAAACTCGAATCGCCAAAACCGATACCCGCGCCTAGTGACCATTTGGGTTGAGCGGTGATGGTTGTAGAAACAGCAGATGTCTCTTCTGCATGTGCAAATGCAGACAAAACAGAAATCAAAATTGCGAAACTTCGCATCGGTCGAGGTCCTTTTTGAGGTGCTCGCAATTGAGCGCAGACGCACTCTGCAACCTGAAGGCCATTGCCTGCGCGCTCGAGAGCCGTAGGCCATTCAAATTTTAAATCGAAGTTCGCCCGCCAAACTGTCAAGACGCGTCATGCCGGCTTGGCGTTTCTGTCTCATCTGTGCAGAATCATCTGCCGCTCTTTGTCTGCGCTTCTCTGCGAACCAGGCTCGGGTTGAGATGACCGAAAAATAAGGGGAATGAAAATATGCGTGAATCGTTAGGCGGCCCAAGAAAGAGAGAGGTCGTGATCGCGTCATTTGGAACAATGTGTGGAGTGACGGAAATCGTCAAAGCCTCAGCTCATGCCGACGCTGCAAATGTGCAAGTCATCATGGCTGCGTGTGCGGCACAGGCGCTCAACACTGGACTCTTGCGTCCGCCTTTCTGGCATTGTCGACGCTCACCGCAGCTTCCGGAGCGCTCCGACTGGCCGTCGCAGCCCAAAGGCCAACGACAGTGTGAGTTGTGTTGGGGAAACAGAAAGACGCCGACTCTCGAAAGTGATGTAGCAAGGCGCTGTTCAAGGAAGGATTGCTCAAAGTGCTTCAGAATCTCAGTCGACGTAGCCTGCTTAAAGGGGGCCTTGTACTCGCGCTCTCGCCTGCGCTGGCACATGCTCGAGGGTTGGTCGCCGATGTGGTGTATCTCAATGTGATTTCCGCAGTGCTCGATGCTGCAAAGAAGTCGGGCGCCAGCTACGCGGACCTTCGCATTCACCGGCGGCGCGATGAGGGCGTAGTGGTTCGCGATGATCACCTCGAGGGCATTAACGATTCAGAGCGTTTCGGCCTCGGAGTACGGGTGCTGGTCGATGGAGCTTGGGGCTTTGCGTCGTCGCCTTTGGTCAACACCACTGAGGGTGTTCGTTTAGCGAAGGCCGCGTGTGCTGTGGCCAAGGCCAATGCGAGTGTGGTGACCAAGAAGGTCGAACTCGCGCCCAACCCAGCGCACGTAGACGTGTGGCAGACGCCGCTTGAAAAAGACCCCTTCAAAATACCCGTCGCAGACAAGGCAGAATTGCTCTTGGCCGTGTGCGAGCGATTGCGAGCGGTGAAGGGGGTCAGTTTTTGTGAGGCGTCATTGAGCACTCGACTTGAATGGAAGCTCTTCGCTTCATCTGAGGGCGCATTGATCGAACAGAGTCAGACGCGCATTGGGCCAGACTACTCCGCGACTGCGGTGCACCCGACCAGCAGTGAATTTTCTAGCCGCGCGTGGGACGGGCAAAGCATGCAGGCGGGTTGGGAGCATTTGGAAAAGAGCCACTTTCTCGAGCAGGCAACTCAGGTTGGAGAAGAGGCGGTGAAAAAGCTCTACTCGCCAAGCGTAGAAGCGGGAAAGAGAGACTTGATTCTCGACGCAAGCAATCTGTGGCTCACCATTCACGAATCTGTCGGCCACCCAACGGAACTCGATCGGGCTTTAGGTTATGAGGCAAACTTCGCGGGAACGTCCTTCGCAACTCCAGACACCTTGGGCAGTCAGTATGCTTCGCCGCAGGTGACGCTCTATGCAGACAAGACAACTCCTGGAGCGCTTGCCACCTGTGGCTACGACGATGACGGCGTGCGGACGCAGCGTTGGAACTTGGTGGAAAAGGGAAAATTCGTTGGCTACCAGACCACCAGAGAACAAGCCGGGTGGATCGGCGAAAAGGCGTCACGGGGTTGCAGTTACGCGCAAGATCACGGCTCAGTTCCCTTTCAACGCATGCCAAATGTGTCATTGGAGCCTGGAGACAAAGAGCTCCAAGTCGGCGACCTGATTTCAGCGACGGACGACGGCGTTTACGTGGTTGGTACGGGCAGTTGGTCGATCGATCACCAGCGCTACAACTTTCAGTTCACAGGCCAAATGTTTTACGAAGTGAAGAAGGGGAAGATCACTCGTTCTCTGAAGGACGTCGGCTATCAGTCGAATACCCCGACGTTTTGGAAGAGTTGCGATCTTTTAGGTGGGCGATCGAGTTTCCGAATTGGTTCTGCCTTTGACGATGGCAAGGGTGAACCGACGCAATCGAACCCGGTAAGTCATGGGTGCCCACCAGCGCGTTTTCGCGGTGTGTCGATCATCAACACCGGCGCGAAGAAGGAAGGCTAAGACAGCCATGCTGACACAGTCACAAACGACAGCGCTGTGCAAGACAGTGCTGAACATGGTCAAAGCGGTCGACGCCAAGTTGGAAGCTGCGGTCACCATTTGGAGCACCCGGCGCGCACATACTCGTTTTGCACTCAATGAAATCACCACAGCAGGCGAAAACAGCGATGTGCAACTGACGCTGGAAGTGCAGCTGGGCTTACGTTCTGCGTTCGCCAATACCAATCAAGTTGAGCCGACGACGTTGCGCAGTTTGGTACAGCGCACCGTGAGTAATGCGCGGTTGGCACCCGAACTCCCAGAGACGATGCCGTTACTTGGCCCCACCAAGTTGTCCAAGAGCGCCATCTATGACGGCGCCATGGCTGCACTTGATTCCAAAGCTCTGGCTCAAGGCATTGCTGCTGCAATTGCTCCGGCGCGTAACGCGGGGCTCATCGCGGCCGGCTTTTTCGAAGTGCATGATGGGTTGATGACGCGGTTGACTACTGCGGGCCAGTCGCTGGCATACCCAGCGACCGAGGCGAGCTTCTCGATGACCGCACGCACCAAAGATGGCACGGGCTCTGGGTGGAATGGGTTGGGAACGCGCAAGAGGGTGGATCTCGATTTCGTCAAAGTAGGCACCGTCGCCGTTCAGAAGGCCGTGGCCTCAGCCAAGCCGAAGGCACTCGACCCGGGTCGGTATACGGTGGTGCTTGAGCCGGCTGCGGTACGCGAGCTCTTTCAATTCGTCGCGTCAGCGCTGAATCGCCGAGCCGCAGACGAAGGAAGGTCTGCCTTCACCGGAAAGTTGGGCGAAAAGATTGTCAGTGATCGCGTCACTTTCTTTTCCGACCCTCAAACGAGCTCGATTGGGCCTTACGACGGCGAAGGGTTCCCTCTAGCTGCGCGCACGTGGATTCAGGATGGAGTGCTCAAATCGCTGGAGGTGTCTCGGTTCTGGGCGAAGAAACAAGGGCTCCAGCCGACGGGCTCGTACGATGGGTTCGAGATGCGTCCGGGCGATGCGACGCGGCCCCAATTGCTCTCAGGCATCAAGCGCGGCGTGCTCATCTCTCGGCTTTGGTACACCAACCTGGTCGACCCGAAGACGATGCTGATCACCGGCCTCACGCGCGATGGAACGTTCTTGATTGAAGATGGAGTCATCACTGCACCAGTGAAAAACTTCCGCATCAATCAATCGGTTATCGATGCATTGGCCAAGGTTGATGCTGTATCTCTCGAGCGTGAGTCGCCTGGCTTAGCGTCTTGGAAGTTTCCCGCGCTGCGTACGCACGAGTTTCTTTTGGCCAGTCAAAGCGATGCTATTTAACGTAGCCTTGCCGTCGATGCAGGCCGGACAGGTGAATTCGCCTGAACCCGACTCGCGACACGAGCCGTGTTCTTCTTTTCAACGCGGGCAACAATAACGAGGAGTCGGCATGGAAGTCATTCAAGCGGTTTCATTTCACTACTGTTGACGATAACCCCAAGCAAGATGATGAGCGAAATGCTCGACAAGACCATCCCCGCAAGAGCTTGTGCCTTTCTCCCCACTTGTATTGCTTTCGCTTGAACTGGGTCGAACATTTCACTGCTCAGGAAGAGAGCGGCGACAATGTGTATACCTGCGGGCACAAAAACACCCCAGCGTGCGCAGGGTTTTCCCAGGAAGAATGCCAGGGCGCAGCCGAGCGAAGCTCCAGTGATGATGGCAGACCCCCATTGACCGTCGATGCTCTGTTTGACTGCACTAAATGCTGAGTAGGGCAAAACCAAGCCCACGAGCCATGCCCAGGCATCCCGCTTTCCCAGTATTTGAGGCGAAAGTGTTCCAGATAACCAACGTCGGGCCGAGACGCGCAAGGCGGGCAATACGACTTGGCGTCGATCAGTTTTGGCTCGGCGTCATTGGTTAAGAAGGTTCCACAGCGGAAACAGACTGGCAAAGAAGACATTGGGAGTGAGATATCCATCACGAAGGTGAGTGGGAGTACACCTCATGTTCTGAAGCGAGCAGGAAATATTCTTAGAAATGAGCACGCTCTAGCTGTTTGGCTTCGACAAATTTTGGCCTCGAAATAGCCCCACACGAGCTCAGTCATTGCGACCACAGCATAGACTGCGCCAGCAATAGCGAATGTGTAGAGCGGAAAGAAAACAAACCCCAGCCCAGCTTGAGCATCAGCACTGAGATCGTAGTCATGGTGCCAATACAGAAGCAGAGAGCTCGTACTGATGAGCGAAACGGCAAACGCAATGGGTGCTCGTGCCCTGAACGCATAGGCAACAACGAGAATTATCGCGGGCAGTGACCCAAAGACACCCATAAATAGCAGACCGCTTACAAGGTCTGGTGGCTTCGGAAAGTACGCCGACACCCAATCCAGTCCACCGATCAATCGAGACGCGAAAGGAATGGTATTTACATACAGTACAAAGCCAAGTGCCGTTAGGGCAAACCTGGAAATCTTGACGAGTGAAGAGCGCATGACGCCATTGTGGTGCACTTCGGTCAATTACGGTGTCGACATGTAGTGCCATAATCAATAAGTAAGGGTAATCAATAGTCCCCTTCAAGAAATGACTCACCTGAATCTATTTGAGAGAGCACCCTTTACCGCCAGATGTAGTCGAGCGAGACCATCAGGTTGCCGAATGAGTCGAGCACGATAATTCCGGGCCGGTTTCGATACCCGACACCCAATCTCAGGTGACCCGTCTGGCCAATACGTTGATCTCGACCCAGCATGACGCTCCATGCTGGAAGGTTGTCGAGCGCTAGAGTACCCGCCACAGTGACCCCTCCAATATTGGCACGAGCCTGTGTGATGGTGAGGGCGGGAACCGTGAAGTCTAGGTACATCGCACCGTAAGGGTCGTGGTGGATGAGCACCGTCGTCCACGAGACGTTGTGAAAGAATGTGTTGGTGTCAGCGAATTTGAGGCTCACGAGGCGGTACTTGGGAGCGACGCTCACTTCCCATACATCGTTGAGAGGAATGGTGGCACGCACTTCTCCGTTCGCCAATGCGAAGCCAAAGCCTAAGTAGGGGCCGGCAATAAGGTAGCCACCGCCAACCTCTGCGGTGAGGCGCAGTGCAGCCGTGTCGAGCAGCCGTACCCGCGCCGAGAGATTGGCCATGCTCACCACATCGCCGAGAAGCGAGGTCGTCAGCGAGAGCCATGGTAAGATCCCCCGCGAATAGAAGGCCCCGGCGAGGTTGATTTGCCATTCGCCGGCCTCAAGCATATCGGCGGAAATATCAATCAACCGACGATCGTGGCCCTTTGTCATCACCACTTTGGGCTCAACCTCTGCTTCCGCCTCGGGTTGCGCTGGGGAAACTTCAGCCGCCAAAAGACTCATCACCAGAATCGAAATCATGACAGCCACCACATCAGTCCAAAAGCGAAGCGAATATCGAGACGGGCGCTGTACTGAATTTCGGTTCCCACACGAAACTCAAGGCGCTCGAACGGAACGGTCAAAAAGAGAGCGCCGACACCTCCGACGCCGACACGAGCGTGATTGCTTTCCACCACGTTGTTCGCCACCGTTACCGAATGGTCGAGCCTTACGGTGGGGCCCAATTCGATATCGAGGAACGACCTCGGCAGGGCGAGTCGCCCGATCGCACGCACTGTCAATTGGTGGGTGTCAACCCGCATGCCGTAGCTGGCTAATGATGGCTCATAGGTAAAGTCGTAAGTGGCCGCGCCTAACAGAAAGGGTGTGAACTTCTGATGCACTCGGAGTTGTGGACTCGCATTGATGCGAAAAGAACCACCAGCCTGTTGTCGTGCCAGCAGCGCTACCGCGCCACCGACAGCCGTTTCAGCGTGCACCCATGATGCACCAAGAAAAAGGAATAGAAGACCGCACTTCATGGGCATGCCTCGAAAGGCCCAAGTGGGGCAAGCCGCAATGCAAAGACAGCACAAGCATCTCGGAGTTCAGACTCTGGCAATTGTTTGAGATACGCCTGAGCAAATTGTGCCATCGAGTTGTTCTCGTTGAACGGCTTGAGCTGAAGCGCGGACACCACACGCCGAACCAGCTCGTCTCTCGTGGTACTTGAAGTGAGGCCTGTGCTGTCTTTAGGAAGTGCTTCGTACACCGCTCGCGCAACAAAGGAGCCGTGGTGATGAGGATCAAACGCAGTATCGCCCTTGCCTTCTGCTGGAATTATTTCGTAATCATTTTGTGTGTATGTCAGCGGCCGTGCGAGGTCGCGCTCTTCGATGGGTAAGTCACCAATGGAAGGCTGAACAAAATTCGACATTCCTGTGAGCGCAAAGCCAAAGAGGTCGGCGATTCCCTCGTGAATGGATTGATAGTCTGGGCGATGATCGATTTCGTGTTCCCCCGCACCGTCTCCAAAGAGGATGTGATTGATTGCCGAATGACCATACTCATGGCCTATCACTCCGAGATTTTCTTGCAGAGGAACGGCACTCGAAACGAACTGCGGAATCACCCAAAACCCGTTGAATTCGTTGTCAAAGGCCGCATTGTCTGTGAAGAGAGCCCTCGTGTCGCCCAAGACAACTGAGTCCATCCGAGGGTGAAACAGTACATCCATACTTCGCACATCAGGAGCTCCGCGCTCGATGAAGTATTGCGCCGCTTGGCTGAAGTGAGCGAACACGGTGAGCGCTTCAAATGACTGCTCGTCATCGGCCACGACGACGTCGTCTTCAAGGTGATAGCCGAGCATGAATGGCACGCCGCGATCGTAGCTTTGCGACGTCAGGCCCTCGTTGTGCGCGGCACTGGCCCTGAAGTCGAACCGGTCGCTTCTGAGCTGCCTGATGCTCGCCACGCCGTCGACAGTGCGCTCACTAAGGTGGTACTCGCCCACGTCATTGGGCGCCAACACCCGCATTCGAACAGAGCCTGATGGGTCGGCACCACAGCCTGTTGCCAGAGCGAGCGCGAGGCAGTGCGCTGCGCTTCTCAAACGAGGCCACTTTGTTTCGGAAAATCTCATCTGAATCTTCATTGCGAGTAAAGAACACCGTCACCCACATCGGCGTTGAAACGAGATTGTCGATTCCCTTCTTTTCATCTCATCGCGCGATGTTACATGTTGATCAGACATGGAATTCGGAGCCGCGTCAGACGAGACGCTCATGACGTCAGCAGCACGGGGCTCACTTGATGCGTACGAAGTTCTCGTGCGGCGCTATCACCCACGCTTGTTGCAATACAGTCGTAAACTGCTGGGCAACCTCGACGGGGCAGAAGACGTTGCGCAAGAGGTGCTCACTCAGCTGTGGCGTAAACGACAAAGTTATCAAGCACGATCACCTTTCATCGTTTTTCTTCTGACGCTGGCACGCAATGCATGCCGCAATATGGAACGCAGCCATAACCGTCGTTCGCTGCGTTTGGTGTCACAAGAAGAGGGGTTGAGCCCAGAAGTCGCGCAATCTGGCCCAGAGCTCATCGATCGCCTCGTTCAGCGGCAAGAAGAAGAGCAAATGAAAGCCGCCGTCGCTCAGCTGTCTGACGATCAACGCGAAGTCTTACTCCTGCGCTTTCATGAGAACCTCGACTTCAAGACCATCGGCAACATCGTCGGAAAGAATGAGTCGACAGTGCGTTCACAGGCTTTCTACGGGTTGCGCGCGTTGAAAGCACTGCTAACGGAGACACCATGAGCTGCGCACACGAAACAGACACACTCAATGCGCTCCTCGACGGAGATTTGCGTCGTATTAAATTGCATCTTGAGACGTGTGAGTCATGTCGAGCACTCGTCACCATCGCTCAAAAGCTCAAAGCGCCTTCTTCAACAATCACTGATGAACAGACGGTTCAGCGCCTCGTGAGTCAAGCGCGAGCCTCGGCTCGAACCCCGACGTTAAGGTTGCTTGCTGCAGCGGCGGCAGCACTTGTCTTGGCTTTTCCGGTGTTTTCTTTTCTGTCTCAAGACAGGGTGACGGCACGAGGGAGCCACCAAAGTGGGTCTGTCTTTGTCAGACACGTCGGCATTTCATTTCGTCGCTTAGCGAGCCCTGAAGTCAACATCGCCGACGGAGAGCGCCTGCATCAGAGCGAGAGCGTTTTCGTCACCCATCGCAATCTGGGCACTACAACTGCTTACGCGCTTGTATTTGCTGTCGACGCAAAATCGACCATTCATTGGTTGTACCCAGCGCACGTGTCTGCCGATTCTCAAGAGACGTCAATTGCGCTCGCACCCAGTCAGACTGAGATCGCGCAACCAGAGGCTGTCGAGCTTGAGGACCCGGCCCCAGGGCCACTCACATTTGTAGCAGTGATGACAGAATCTCCACTTCGAGTAACTGACATCGAGTCGCTG
>JAYUVR010000184.1:0-20448 GCA_043753955.1 Archangium sp.
AGCTTTAACATCAAGCGGCTTCACCATGATTTCGTCTCAGCACTGCTCGATCATCTTTTTGGAATTCAGAACCGAGCGGGCTGCAGTTGCGCGGGCCCCTACGGTCATCGACTTTTGGGCATCGACAGGGCGCGTTCTGAGGCCTACCGAGCGCAAATTTCCCGTGGGCTTGCAGGGCTCAAGCCCGGGTGGGTGCGCGTCACCTTGCCGTACTACGCAAGTGACGAAGACATCGAGTTTCTGCTCTCGGCCATCGAGTTCGTAGCGGACCATGGTCAAGACTTTTTGCCTGAGTATCGCCTGGGGTGGCTCGATGGCGTGTGGCACCACGTCAATCGGCCCATGACGGACATCAAGCCCATCGAGCTCACCGTCGATGCGCTCATCGAAGCGGCCCAGAGTTTTGCCGCCGGCGACCATGAGCAACCGCTGTCCATCGCTCAAATTCGCGCTGAAAGACGACGCTATTTTGACGAAGCCAGAGCCCGCGCCAAAGAGCTGCAAGACTTAGCGGTGCAGTCGCCTCTGAACTACACGGTGCCTACCGGGCACCCAGAAGTCGACACCCTGGTGTGGTTCGATGCGGTGCACACCGACGACCCGTGGAATCGAGTTCCAGACACGGCTCCGGTGCGTCCACTGCCCAGCCGATGCGGGTTTTTCACTGAAGAAATTCCAGCGGAAGTCACCTCACGAATTCAGCCGACGTGAGCCCCTTTGGGAATCACCACAATTCCACTCTCGGTCACGTAAAAGCGTTTGCGGTCAGCTTCGGGGTCGACGCCGATTTTTGTACCCGGTGGAATGGTGACATTTTTGTCGATGATGGCATTGCGAATTTCACAGTGCCTACCGATTTCGACATTTTCCATCAAGATGGAATCATGCACTTCGGCCCAAGAATTCACTCGCACTTTAGGTGAAAGAACTGAGCGTTCCACCAAGCTGCCTGAAATGATGCACCCCTCACTGATCAACGAATCGAGGGCATGCCCGACGCGTTTTTGAGCCACATCGCCAAAGACGAATTTGGCCGGAGGCGACGAAGCACTGGCGGTGGAAATGGGCCACTGCGAATTGTAGAGATTGAAGATGGGCTCGACGGCGATGAGGTCCATATTTGCTTGGAAGTACGTGTCGAGCGTGCCGACGTCGCGCCAATAGCCCGTCTCGCGCTGGCCGAGCCCCGGCACTTTGTTCTGCAAAAAGTCATAGGCATACACCCGAGCCCGTTTATTGATTGCGCCCAAGATTGACTTGCCAAAGTCATGGGCAGAATTTTCGAGTTTCGAATCGGCGGTGACTTCGCGCACCAAAGTGTCGGTGTTGAAGAGGTAGTTGCCCATCGAGGCCAGGCAGCGGGTCGGGTCACCGGGCATGGGGGGTGGGTTTTTGGGCTTTTCGATGAAATTTTTTACTTCGCCATCTGCCGCCACATCGAGAATGCCGAACTCACTGCCTTGTTCAATCGGTACCGGGAGCACGGCCACGGTGCAGTCTGCTCGTCGATCAGTGTGAAAGCTGAGCATTTGGCGCACGTCCATCTGGTAGACGTGGTCGGCTCCAAACACGAAAACCATTTCTGGGTTTTCGTCGGTGATGAGATTCAAATTCTGAAAGATGGCGTCGACAGAGCCTTTGTACCAGTCGCCACCCGTACGCATTTGCGCCGGCACCGTTTCACAGAAGTGCCCCAGAAAAGCCGTCATGCGCCAGCTTCGCGAGATGTGATTGTTGAGCGAGTCAGACTTGTACTGCGTGAGCACCTTAAGTTTGTAGATTCCAGAGTTGACGAAGTTCGAAAGGCAGAAGTCGATGATGCGGTAGCGACCTCCGAAAGGCACCGCAGGTTTCGCTCGTTCTCGAGTGAGCGGGTCGAGGCGGGTACCAGCACCTCCGGCGAGAACCATTGCGAGCGTTTGGGTTGTCATGGGCGGCGACAATAGCCCAGCCTTGACGCCCGCACGAACCCTGCGAGAGTTTCTTTTATGGCGCGACCACCAAAGTCGAAAAAGCTCCCCAAACCGTCGGGTGAACCGTCGATGGACCTTGCGCCTGTCGTCGGGAAAAACTTAAAGCGGCTCCGCACAGAGCGAGGGTTGTCGCTTGAACGTCTGGCCCAATCGTCGGGAGTCTCGAGGGCGATGTTGGGCCAGGTGGAACTCGGGCAGAGTGCTCCGACCATCAATATCTTATGGAAGATGGCTCGGGCCCTCGACGTGCCGTTTTCTGCACTCATCACCAGCAGTCACAGTTCGGGCACTAAAGTCATCCGTCGCAGCGGGGCAAAACGCTTGATGTCGAGCGATGGCTCGTTTCAATCTCGAGCACTCTTCCCCTTCGACGAGCCGCGGCGGGTTGAGTTTTATGAGCTTCGATTGCGAGCCAAGGGCATTGAAAAAGCAGAAGCCCACGCGGTGGGAACTTCAGAGAATCTGGTCGTCGCTCAAGGCGAAGTGGAAATTGCCATTGGAACCGAAGCGCATCAGCTTGAAGCGGGCGACGCGATTCTCTTCGAAGCCGATAAACCTCACGTGTACCGAAACTTAGGCAAAGGTGAGGCGGTGCTTTATCTGGTGATGACGTACGCGGAACAAGTGGGGTGAAGGCCTTAGCGTACTGTTGCTAAGTCCCAATCGGCGTTGGGCATGTCGCTCAACAGCGCTTCTGGGTCGAAGACAAAATCGGCGTGGGCGGTGATGAGCAAAGGCTCGATGGCGCTGTCACCTTTTTTATCTGCGAAACGGGCATAGATGATTCGACCCGCTTCCATCTGCACATAGCCTTCTTGGGGGCCGTCTTTGACAGTCAATCGGCCCGACTTCTTGAGCGTCCCCAGCAGTTGCAGAAGCTCCGGAGCTGCCAGTTCATCAAAGCTCCCTCGCACCAAGTGCCCTGGCCCTCCGTGGGTGAAATGATCAAGGTATGTGTTGCGAATGGTATTTGCTGCAGCCTCAGGGGAGAACGAAAGGGGAATGAACCCGTCGATGCCCGATTGAACGAGGCGTTCATGAGAGGGTGGATCGGTCGGGTCGCCCAGCACCAATACCGGAATGCCTGCGCTCTCAGGCCTCTGACGTACGAACTGCATAAAATTGACGATGTCTTTCACTCCGTACGCCAGGCTCACCACCAGCGTGTCAGCTTCATTGGCAATCAACCCGTCGATGAGACCATCGAGTTTGAAGACGGCCTGCATCACCAGACCTTGTTTGGCCAGAGCGTCCATCAAATCGGTTCGCACCGCTTCGTCAGGGTCTGCGACGAAGATTTGGCGGCCATTGTGTTCGAGCCGTTGTTTGAGAAGTTCTCCGCTTTGCAGCACTTCAAGCGTGCTCAAAATCGTAGGGTCGAAGAGGGTGCCAGCATGCTGGTAGAGGGTGGTAATGGCTGACTGTTTCGTCAGTAGGCCACCGTGCCCGTTGGCAGGGTTTCGGGTCAATTCGAAGAAGGCATCGACGGCCGCGATGATGCGTGCTCCAGCGCTGATGTCTTGGCCTTGAGTTCCGTGCGGAGTGCCGGTGCCATCAAAGGCTTCATAGAGCTGAGCCAAGATGGTGTTTACGCCAGGAGGCAAATGAATGGACTCAAAGAGTCTGATGGGTGCTCGTGCCGCTCTGCGTGCTTGCGTTTTTGCCTCTGGAGTTGAGCTCAGATGAAGCAGGGTGAGATGGAGCTCTGGGTCTTTCCCGAGATCGTGCAAGTACGCGGCAATTGAAGTGAGGGTGATATCACGGGGCTGGAGGCCGATGCGACGGGCGATGGCCTCAGACTGGCGAGCGACTTGCGCCGAGTGCCCGCGAAAAGTGTTGCGCGAAGACTCCAACATGCCCACCAGAATGTTGAGCGTCTCGACGTAATCATGTTCGCTGACAGTGCCGCGAGTTCGAGCGGTGTTCTTGACGGCAGTGCTGGTGGTGCTCTCTCCGCACAATTGATTCTCTTCAGACACAGAAAGCGCGACGGGGTGATGCAGCGTTGCGGTTCTCGAAGCGGAAAAGGCGGTTGAATCGCGATAGTAATGTCTGCGAATCGCCATTTGTATGGTGCTGCGTGTGGCGATGAAGGCGATCACCTCATTCATGTCGGTGACGATGGCGATCTCTTTAATCAACGCCGCGTTCTGTGGTTCGGCCATCGCCACCGACAGAATTTTCCGCTCGGAATCAAAAGCGATTGGCAGCAGGCTTTGTTTTTCTGCCATTCGTACTGGAATTTTTTCGAGTACTTCCGGTGCAATTTTGACCTGAGCCAACTTCTCTGCCGTGGCGAAGCGAGTGTTGAATTCGGCCGCCAAGAAGCGAAGCACTCCACTTTCCTGAACGAGGTTGAGCTCTACCAAACAGTCACCGAGCCGATGCGCGGTGATTTTTTGATAGCTGAGCGCTTGTTCGACGGCTTGAGCAGAAACGATGCCCGCTTCCACCAGCCGCTCACCAAGTCGCTTGGTCATGTCTTAACTGTTGGCGTTCTCGCTGGGAGCGTTTTCAGGAACCTGAGGCGGCTCACCCACCAGGGCACTAAAAGGCTTAAACGCCAGGCCTTCGGGCAGAGTGGGGTCGCGTTTAGATTCATGCTTGGGGGCAGCGTCACTCTCGGGCTTGGGCTTGTGTTCGACTCGCGGGCCTCGTGGCTTTCGTTCAGGCCGCTCGGTGCGTGCAGCAGGCGCGTTGTTGCCTGTTTTGTGAGGCGCACGCTCTTCGAAAGCTTTTTCCAAGTGGTTGATGAATGCTTCAAGCGCTTGGGCCACTTGAGGGTTTTCGAGCAACTTTGACAATCGCCGACTCAAGTGTGCTCGGCCAGGCGTTTCATCTCGCTCTTTGACTTCGCGGCTGGGCTTTTCTGGCTGCACCGGGGCAGTCCACGCGAATTCTTGGGCGTCAATGGGGCCTGCATCGAGCCTTTCGAGTGATTCGATGACGATTTGTGACTTGCCGTGAAACTGACCAATCTTTCCTTTGACCAACAAAAAGTCGTCGGCAGAGAAAGCTTGATCAGCGCCATCGACATTGTCGAACACTCGCCCATCGACTTCGCCGGTGCGATCGACCAGTGCCAGTGAGAGGTATGACTTTCCCCCGCGACTGGTGTGTTTCTCTTTTCGCGCGGCTCGAAAGACGGTGTGAACGCTCTCGCCTGCTTTGAGATCTTTGACGTAAATTTTTTGGATTCGCTCGTCTGAATTCATTTCGGGGTTATCGGTCTGGCTCAAGGTCGTGGCACACTACCTCGCTCCAACTCGATTTTCGACAGGATGTGAATGATGATCAGCATTGCCCTTATCCCGCTCCTTTTGCTCGCTGATGCTTCTCGGTGGGAATTGGCGGCTGATCCCAATGGAATCAAAGTCTACCGACGACACAAAGAAGGTTCAGAAGTGAAAGAAATGCGGGCGATTGGTCTGATTGAGGCCACCCCAAAAGAGGTGTGGGACGTCATTCGAGACCTCGACAGTTACCCCAAACAGATGCCGTACACCGCTGAAGCCAAGGTGCTCAGCCGTACCGAAGGCGACCAAAAGGTCGTTTTTTACAGCAGGCTCAACACTCCGCTGGTCAGCGAGCGCGACTACATCATCGTGCTTAAAGATGAATCAGATTGGAAAGAGGGAAAAGGGTTTTACAAGGTGTCGTGGTCGGCGGCTCCGAAAGAAGACGACAAGTTGGTTCCTGAGAAACCTGACGTGGTGCGGGTCAGAATCAACGATGGCTATTGGTTGCTCGAGCCACGCGAAGACGGAAAGAAGACCTTTGCGACCTATTACATTTACACCGCGCCGGGCGGTTCGATACCGACCTTCATCATCAATCAAGCAAACGGTATGGCCGTGCCCAAAGTTTTCGACGCCATCAAAAAGACGGTGTTGGACAAACGCAGCGCTCAAAAGTGAAGGTCAGCGTCGGCGTTTTTGCGCGTCTGCGGTAATTTTAAAGAGCAGCGCGACGTCGACGAAAACAGCCATGAGGCCGAACACGTATAATTCTGGCTCTTGGCGCGCATGGCCTCGATGAATGGCCCAAGCGGCGAAAATGCCACCGCTCACGGCGAGAAAAACCCACCCTCCCATGGGGGTCAGCCAGGTCGACCAGCTTCGGGTTGGCATGTTGAGTGAGGCAATCGAGCCCACTTTTTTCCATTCGGTTTCATCATCGCGGCGAACCTCATCATCGACTTCGATGAAGCCGATGCGCGCCGCCTTTTGCAGCTCTTGAAGCGAGGCATACTCGAGCTCGCCGTCTTTGTTTCGCACCCGGTATTTCACGTCGAGAGCTCTGCACAAATTTGTTCAGCGATGCGCAAGCCGTCGATGCCTGAAGAGACGATACCTCCGGCGTAGCCGCAGCCTTCGCCTCCTGGGTACAGCCCTTTCATCGATACAGATTGAAGTTGTTCATCTCGAGTGACGCGCAGCGGGGTCGACGTGCGCGCTTCGACGCCAAGCAAGAGGCCATCATCGGTGATGAAGCCTTTCATGCGCCGGTCGAAGGAACGAAGCGCTTGTTTGAGCGAGGCGGTCAACCAGTCAGGGAAAAGTTGGTTCAAGTCGACGTGGGCCAGACCCGGTCGATATGAAGTGCCTTCAGACTTTTTCTTCAACGTGCCCGCCAAGTAGTCGGGGATCGATTGCGCTGGAGCAAAGTAGTTGCCTCCACCCAGTTGATACGCCTTCGTTTCCCAATGGCGTTGAAAGGCGACTCCAGCCAAGGGGCCGGTGAAGCCTTCTTTGGCGTAGTCCTCCACCGAGACAGACACCACGATGCCAGCGTTGGCGTACTTCGAATTGCGATGCGAATTCGACATGCCATTGGTGCACTGCATGCCCGGCTCAGTGGGCGTAGGCACCACGATACCGCCGGGGCACATGCAGAACGAATAGACCCCGCGTACATCGCCATCGACAGCAAGATTCTCAGCCAACTTGTAGTCAGCAGGCGGGAGCTTCGAGTCGCCGGCGACTTTTTCTCCGTATTGAATGGCGTTGATGAGCGGCTGCGGGTGTTCGGCCCGAAAGCCCAAAGCGAAGGGTTTGGGTTCGATGAAAATGCGCGCATCAGCGGCAAATCGCTCGAAGAGCTCACGTGCTGAATTGCCCGGCACCAATACCACTCGGTCACTGTCGATTGAAGAACCGTCCGCGAGTTTGACCCCTGTGACCGTGCCGTCGCGGCTCAAGATGTCGTCGACGCGTGTTTCAAAACGAACTTCGACGCCCATGGTTTCGAGCTCTTTGCGCATTCGCTCGACCGCAAAGGGGAGCAAGTCTGAACCGATGTGCGGTTTGCCCTGCACCAGAATGCGGTCGGGCGCTCCATATTTTGCGAACGTCTCAATCACCTTGCGCACTGAGGGGTGATTGATGCGGGTGGAGAGTTTGCCATCGGTATAGGCGCCGGCTCCACCTTCGCCGAAGTTCATATTGCTCTCTGGCAACAAGGTGCCATCGCGCATGAGCTTCGCCACGTCTTTGCGGCGTTCCACCACCGGCCGACCGCGATCAAGAAGAATAGACTTCACCCCTCGTTCCGCCAGCTCGAGTGCGCAGAATAAACCAGCCGGGCCCATGCCGACGATGATGGGGCGCTGGTCTGGCTGACGCTTCACCGGCAGCGGAGGAGGAGGGAGCGCTTCGACTTCACTCACATCGGGCGGCAACGTGCTTGGCTGCTTGCCTTCACCAAATTCGACTTCGACGGTGCAGATGTACCGGGGGCTGTTCTTCTTGCGCGCGTCGAGAACGGACCGCACCAATCGCAAATTGACCACGTCGCTTTGCTTGATGCCGAGTTTCTCTGCCACCTTTCGCGACAACAGGGTCTGCGGCTCATCGAGCCACAAGGCGAGGTTGTTGACGCGGTAAGACGGCACTGGTGGCCCTTAGCGTCCCTCTGGTTCATTTCGCAAGCGACTGATTCGACATGCGGTGGTGCATCGCCCTTTTCGCGGCTTTGTCCGGTGAAGTGCGAAGAAGGCTTCGCAGTTGAAGGGTGATGGGGTGCCTAAGTCTTTGATTTGAAATAAAAAACCTAAATCAAAATGCTGGCATACAAGGTGAAGTACGGGGAATACGTCGCTGGACCAGGATGGGTCGAGCCGCCGGAGGGTTGCGATGAGCACCGATAAGAAGGGTACTAAAATTCTCGCACGCACCTTTTTTGCGCAGCTTCGTGCAGGTGGTTACACTCCTCATCAGATATTGGATATCGCCACTGAGCTCATTGATTTGGTCACCACAGATCTCAAAGAAGTGAAGCCAGAGGCAGCGCCAAACCCGGAAAATCGGGTGAGCGCGTAAAGGTGCGTACCCCGCGGGGCGTTCCTATTTCCGGCCAGGCGCCGGGAATGGACACCCGAAGGGGGAAGCAGCAAGTGCAGTTAGGAAGCCCGGCCATCGTGCTGGGCTTTGTTTTTGCGGGCTTCGCGGGCGGTGGCGACGCAGACGATGAGGAGGCCAAGCGTCATCGCTGAAAACACCAGGCTCTCAGTCCACGAAGAAAGCAGGGCCCACAAGGCGAGCGCGGCCAAACTGAGCGAAATTTCGAGCCACAAGGGCTTGCGTCTCGGGTCGATCAACGCCGCAGCCAACGCCGCGAGTGGAATTCCGATGGCGACCTGTCGCCCAATGGCGGGGAAGTTGTTGAGAATATTCTGCGTATTGTGCACCGCGATGGCCGCGAAGATGACCACGGTGCCGATGGCCAACACCAACACGCCCGCCGCGGCAATGTCTTTGGTGAGTTTCGCCTTTTCGTCGAACTGTTGAATGGCGAGGTCGACCAACTGCTCGAGCGCCGAATTGAGCATTTCGGCAAAGAACACCAGCAACACGCAGAAAATCAGAATCACTTTTTCGGAAAGGTCTAAGGGTATGCCGCTGCCCACCAGGCCCACCAATAGGCCGGAAACGATGTGAATGCGCATGTTGCGCTGGTGCATCACGGTGTAGATGAGGCCGTTCCACGCGTGTTGTACCGAGCGCACGAGAGACGTGCGTGGGTGCGCTGCTTGAAAAGGAGGAGCGGGCATCGGCGGGTCTTCTTTTGCTACATTCCTCGGAGCGTGCACAGACGAGAGAAGCTTAAAGGCTTGAAAAAAATGTTCCCGGGGTACACCGCGTCCTGCTGAAGACTTGCAAGCCGTCTCATTGCTCAACTCCAACGAGGTCTGGTGGTGAAGCGCGGAAAGCCGGGCTTTGATTGAGCCCGGGCGTCTACCACCTGTGGACTGTCGAGCGTCAGCGCGACCGAAACACGGGCGAGCGCTTGTTGTCGGAAATGAGCTGTCAGTCGAAGAAGAGAATCGACAGCCAAGGCACACCATCGCCGGGCACGAAGTGGCTCTCATGCTCCACCCCAGACCTTGAGCGCTCCGAGCGCCCTTGCGTAGCGATGTTCAGCCTCTTCCCACTTCAAATTCGCGAAGAAGGCATCGACGTACTTCGCCGCCGCCGCGCCATAGTCGATCGCGAAGGAATGTTCGTACATGTCGAGCACCACCAGCGGGAGCGCACCAGCAAGTGCCTGAGTGTGGTTGCCGCTCCACGCGATCATCAACTCGGAAGTCGCGAAGTGCAGGCAGAGCGTCACCCAGCCACTACCGCCAGACAGCGAGAGCGCAGTGGCTCGGAAAGCACCTTCCCAGCCAGCAGGCAGAGCGGTCGCCAACGAGCCGGAGATCTTTCCGTCACCCCCGAGGTTCCCGAAATAGGCCTCATGTAACGTCATCGAGTTGTGGAATTGCACGGCGCGCTCTTGCAGACCACTGATCAGTGCCGGAAGCGCGTCGCTGCCAAGCCGGGACAGCTCTTCCTCCACCTTCATCAGATTCTTCACCGCCCCACCGTAGTTGTTGGCGTGGTGCGAGGTGAGGAGCTTCTCCGACAGGCCCTTCAGTTTCGAGGGGTTGAATGGCAACGGCATCACCGTTCGCGGCGTGCCGACCCTCCTGGTCCCCCCATCCGGCAGGGCCCCAAGCACGAGTGGAGTAATACCAACAGAGAAGAGAAGTTCTCGTCGATTCATGTCAGTCCCTTCAGCGGTACGGCTCTTGGAATCGAGATGATGAACGTTGCGCCCTTCGCCCCGTCAGACGAAACCGTCAACGTGCCGAGTTGCGCCTCGACCAGTGCGCGCGCGATCGCCAACCCGAGGCCGGTTCCCGCTGTTTGTCTAGAGCGGGCTTCGTCGAGGCGCACGAAGCGTTCGAAGATGCGCTCTTGAAATTGAGGGGGAATACCGGGCCCTTCGTCGGCTACCGCCACCTCGACCCGGTTGCCGTTGCTCCGGGCTGAAATTGTGATCTTTGAGCACACGGGGCTGTATTTGATCGCATTGTCGATCAAACTAACCAAGGCCCGGCGCAACATTCTCCCTTCTCCGGCGCCCCACGTTGGCGCTCCATCTTCGACCACAATGTTTTGCTGTTTTTCTTCGGCCAACACTTCAAGACGTTGAGTAGCTTCATGGCTCAGGGCTGCAAGCTCAACGGGGGCGATCGTCACCAGAAGCTGCCCTGAATCAGCTCGCGAGAGCATCAAGAGATCATCCACGAGGTCGCGGAGCAGGTCGACTTCTTCCAAGATGCTGGAGAGCACCTCGCGGTACTCGCTTTCTTGGTGACGCGTCTTGAGTGCGACCTCTCCGAGCACTCGAATCGCGGTCAAAGGAGTTCGGAGCTCATGAGAGGCGTCAGAAGTGAAACGCCGCATTTGTTCAAACGACTTCTCGAGTCGAGAAAACACGCCGTTGAACGTCGTCGCGAGCCGGCCCAACTCATCTTCCGCGTTTGAAACGTGAAGGCGCTCGGCGAGGTGATTGGCCGAGATGACCTGTGCCTGCCTTATCATGAGCTCGATCGGTCGAAGCATCCGAGAGGCAAGAAACCACCCGCCGAAGGCGGCGACCAACACCGCAATGGGCAAGCCGATGGTTGACGACAGGAGCAGCCGCCTCAACTCGGTCTGAGGTCGTTCACCCGACCGCGCAACCCGAACCCCATATCGATGGCCGTCGAAACTGATTTCGCGACAGGCACTGCGCAGGCTCAGCCCGTCAGCCGATACGTCACTCATGAAGACTGTGCGCTTCGTCTTGCAGCTGGAGGTTAAAGTGCCAAGGGGCAAAACGTCGCCCATTGTGGGCGATGTCCGAATCCGATGGCCATCATCGCTCCAGATCTCGAGCAACCAGCGGTCAGGCATCGCGTCGCCGTGCCCCGCGAGGAACCCTCCGAAATCGTCTTCAACGCTCTCGAGGTCGTCATGAAGCTCCCGATCGAGGCTGTCGAACAGGCTCTGGCGAACGTAGGCATAGATGCCGGCTGAATAGCCCACGAGCACTGTACTCAGGGCGACCCCGTACCAGAGGGTAAGCCGTGCTCGAAGACTCTGAGACCGTCGCTCTCTCAAGGCGGCTCCTCTCGTACTGTAAAGCCAACCCCTCGCACGGTGTGAATCAGACGCGGCAACCCGTCGAGGTCGACCTTCTTTCTGAGCCGAGTGATGTGAACATCGATGACGTTGTCGAGGCTGGTCACCCGCGCCGGTTCCTGCCAGACGTCGCGAGTGATCATTTCACGCGAAACAACTTGCTGTTGGTGCCGCAGCAAGTACTCGAGCAGCGCGAATTCACGTACGGTCAACGACAAAAGCTGCCTCCCGCGTTCGACCCGACGTGACAACAAGTCGATATGAAGATCGCCGCAGCGAAGTGCGGTTACTTGATCGGTCTGGCCTAACCCACGTCGCAGCAAAGCGCGGAGGCGAGCGAGAAGCTCGGCGAAGGCGAACGGTTTCACCAAGTAGTCGTCAGCCCCGCCATCGAGGCCGGCGACTCGATCGCTCAATGTGTCCTTGGCAGTGAGAATGAGGACCGGTGCCTTGATGCCCCTCTGCCGCAGCGTTTTGAGAATCTCAAGGCCTCCGCGCCCCGGAAGCATCAAGTCGAGAACGATGAGATCGGGGTTGGCCGTGCTCGCCCTGTAGAAACCGTCTTCACCAGAGGCAGAAATTTCGACCGAATACCCCTCGATGGTCAGGCCTTCTCGGATGGCATGAGCGATTTTCAGTTCGTCTTCAACGATGAGAACGCGGGGCGAGTCTTTCATTTTGGTGCAGCTTGGCTGATGCTGACGGCAAGGTTTCGTTGAGATGAACGTGCTCGCTCTCTTTACATCATTGTTAATCGGAACGGCACCAGCCGTTACCACTGAACACTTCGATGCCACGAAGCTCGGGGCTCTCCCTGCGAACTGGTTCTGTGGCGTCACCGGCTCCGGGCGGCCGAAGTGGAGCGTCGAACGTGACACTGGTGCGGTTAGCCTCCCCAACGTGCTCCAACAAGCCGGAGAGGGAGATTTTCCCTGGTGTGTGTTCAAGGGCACTCGCCTCGAAAACGGCTTTGTCGAGACCAAGGTGAAGGTCATTTCTGGGCAAGAAGACCAAGCCGGGGGGCTGGTCTGGAGATGGCAAGATGCTGACACCTATTTCGTCGCCAGAATCAACGCGGTCGAGAATAACGTCATTCTTTTTCAAGTGAAGAATGGAAAACGCCGAGCGCTCAAGAGCGTTAACATCGAGGTGGCCGCGAAGGTCTGGCATTCATTGAGAGTCGACTTTGCAGGGAATCATGCCACCGTCACGCTCGACGGGCGCCGGGTCATAGACACCGACGAGACGGACGCCGCGAGTGGGCTGGTCGGCGTCTGGACGAAGGGCGAAAGTGTCGCGAATTTCGATGCTTTTTCGTTTTCGACGACAGCTTCGAGTCTGACGAAAAGTTCAGATCGCTAGGCTCGACGCAAGCTCTATGACGCCCCAATGCAGAAGTTCGTCGTCGGCGTTTGCTGCTGTTGGTTGGCCACGAGCTGTGCCGCTTCGCGTTGCAAGGGCCAACTCGAGGTGCTTGACGATGTGGCACTTCAGGGCGGCGCGACGCGTTTTGACTATCAAGCTATCGATGCCGCGAACGGCCGGTTGTTTATCGCGCATATGGGCGACGATGCAGTCGAGGTCGTGCGTCTATCAGACGGCTCATCGCTGGCCCACATCACCGGGTTGAAGACCGCTCGCGGAATCGCTGTCGCTCCAGAAGTGAGCCGCGTGTTCGTGACGACGATGCCAAATGAGCTGGCGATCGTCGATGCTGTCTCGCTGTCGATTTCGAGCCGAATTGCGGTTGGCAATGGCCCCGATGGCGTCGCGTGGGACCCTGTGCATCGCGTGGTCGCCATTTCAGATCAGCGCGATGGAGCGATTTCGCTGATTGGCGAGGCAGGAGATGGCACCCGAACCCAGCTCCCTTTGGGGGGCGAAACGGGCAATGTCGCGTTTGACCCCGTGAGCGGTCATTTTTGGATCACCGTGGTAGCGAAGGAAGACTCGAACGTGCTGGCCGAGGTCGATTCCGTGTCACGAGAGGTGTTGCGGCGCCTTCAGTTGCCCGGCTGCCGCGGCGCTCATGGCTTGCGAATCGAGCAGAACGGCAAAACAGCTTTGGTGGCTTGCGAAAACAACGCGACACTCTTGCGCGTCGACCTGGGCACCTCGTCGACCCAATCGGCTTCGGTTGGCGACGGCCCCGATGTGCTCGCCATCGATGAGGAGCTCTTTTGGCTCTACGTCGCCTCCGAGAGTGGCACGCTGTCGATTTTTGATTTGGCGCAACCGGGGCTCATACGTCTGCAGACATCGCATATAGCCGACCACGCTCACTCGGTCTCAGTCGACTCAGCCACCCACCGGGTATTCTTCCCACTTCAAAGCGGGAGCTCGGGCCGCCCGATGCTGAAGATCTTGCGGCCGCAACTGGGTCAGATGGTTGGCGAACAGCGATGTTCTGTGCCGTAGCCATTTCGCTGTCGCTGTCGGCCGCGCCG
The DNA here is from genome assembly GCA_043753955.1 of Archangium sp. Taxonomy (GTDB): domain Bacteria; phylum Myxococcota; class Myxococcia; order Myxococcales; family Myxococcaceae; genus Archangium_A. Next base: position 13,873 of record JAYUVR010000184.1, read on the forward strand.
CTTTGCGCTCAACGTGGGACCGAGGCAATTGTCGTCGACGGTCAGTTCGACGAAGCGAGCTGGGAGTTGGCCGAACCAGCGGTTGACTTTCTCCAGACGCAACCAGACGATGGCGCAGTCGGGAGCGAGCGCACTGAAGTTCGGCTGCTTTACGATGACACTGCGCTGTACATTGGCTTTCGCAACTTCGATTCATCGCCGAGTGAAATCGTGGGGCGGCTGGCACGCCGAGATGACGAAACCTCGTCAGACCGCGTCGAAATTGGGCTCGACACGCGCGGCGATCATACCTCTGCGTTTCACTTTTCGGTCTCGGCCTCGAATGTTCAGCGCGATGCCATTCGAACCGGCGATGACGCCTACGAATGGGCGTGGGACGCGGTGTGGAGGTCAAGCGTGCGCCGCGAAACATGGGGCTGGTCTGCCGAGATCAAGATACCGCTCGCGGTGCTGAGATTCGACAAAGGGCAAGAATCGAACTGGCGCCTCCAGCTCAAGCGGTTCATTGCGCGCAAGAACGAGCTTCAACTGTGGGCCTACCAACCCCGAGACGCCTTCGGCGAGCTTGGTCGCTTTCGGCCAATCAAGGGTCTGGCCGAATTGCCAACGCCGCGAGGGTTGGTGCTTCGGCCGTTTGCGATGCTCGCTCTGAGCGCGTTGGAGCCGCATGTGGAGGGTGAGGGGGCGGGCCTGCGATGGTTGCCCTCAGCAGGGTTCGATGTTCGATATGGACTGACGCCCGGCTTGTCGCTCGACGCAACAGTCCTGCCAGATTTTGGGCAAGTCAACGCCGACCCCGCACTCCTCAACCTGACCACGTTCGAGGTGCAATTCCCTGAGCGTCGGCCCTTCTTTCTCGAGAGCGTCGATCTGTACCAGCTGCGCGATGCCTATGGAGAGCCGACGTCGACTCAATTGTTCTATTCCCGGCGAATTGGCGCTCGACCCATCTTCGATTTCGGCGGTGCGAGGCAGATCAACGGCCCAGAGGTCGCGCGCATTTGGGGCGCCGTCAAGCTCTCCGGCCGAATCGGCGAATCGATCTCGCTGGGGCTTCTCGATGCCGTGACCGCGAATGAAGAAGCCGTCGTCGACGACGGCCAGACCACCTCACGGCGAACTGTTGCGCCTCTGTCGAACTACACCGTTGCGAGGGCATCTGGCTTGCTAGGTCACGGGCTGAGGCTCGGGGGCACCGTGACAGACGTGCATCGTTTTGAAGAACCGGGCGCGATGGTCAGCGAAGGTGATTGTGCCAACCCTGCGTTTCGACCTGATCCCAGCGGGCGTTGCTCGAGAGACGCCTCCTCGGTTGAAGCCGACTTGAGCTGGAGCGGGTTTGAGGGCGATTGGATGGCAGCGGTGCACGGTATCGCGAGCCGAATTCACGCTGGCGGGGCCATGGCCCAGCGAGATGGCACACTCATCTCAACCGGAGACTTGGGAGGTGGCATGCGCGCCGAGGTTGCCAAGGCTGGCGGCCTGTTGGTGGGGCAGGCCATGTTTGAGACGTACAGCCCACGGCTCGATCTAAATGAAGTCGGCTACCTGCAGCGCCAAAACCAGCATCACTTCTTTAGCCAAATCGGAGCGCAGGTGTTCAAGGGCAGATGGTTTCAGAAAACGAAGACTTCGGTCGAGCTGTTCGGTCGCAATTCATGGGACGGAGCGGCTATTTCTCGCGGCGTCTATGTGAACAACTTGACCCAGTGGAGCAATTTCTGGGTGAGCTGGCTCGAGCTTCAGTGGAACGGGACCGGCTATGACAATCGCGAGCTTCGAGACGGTACGCGATTTGAGCGGCCATGGTCGTGGGGCATCGAGGCCGAGCTCCTCTCGAACCCCGCGAAACCGATTAGCTTCGACGCGACCGCGCTTTTGCAAGCGACTCGGGTCGGTGCCTCGCTCGATTCTGGTTTCACCATTTCTGCCCAGGCCACCGATCGTTGGCGAATTTCGCTTGCCCCAAGCCTGCTGCGGGTGACCGGAGACATTCGCGCCGTTGACACCTCTGGGCCGAGGTATGTCTTTGGGCTTCAAGACGCGCTGGGCATCGGTCTCACGCTCCGATCGAATTTCACGGTAACGCCGGCCATTTCTTTGCAACTCTATGCACAACTCTTCTTTGCTGATGTGCGATACCGATCCATCTACGAGGCCGACCGCTCTGGCTCGCTGTCGACGGTATCGCTCTCGCAGCTCAGGTCGAGTGCTCTCGCCGCCGGTCAGTACGACGACCATTCGACCGCCTTGAACGTCAATGCGGTCTTTCGTTGGGAGGTCTGGCCGGGCTCGATTTTGTATCTGGTTTACACCCGGGCGCAGGCTGGTTCGTCGGCGATCGAGCGGCATGGCTCACGGGTTGAGTTGGGTGACCTCGGGCACCTCTCGGCTGAGAACACCATTTTGCTAAAGGCGTCGTATTACTTCGCGAAGTGAGAAACGGTGAGAGCCTCGCTCGTCAGGCCCTCTCATGAGCGTCACCAAGATCCGTACCATCCTGGACAAGGGCGGCAAAGCGGGCTGGGGCATGCTCCGAGAGATCAACCGCCAGTGGCATCTCACGAAGCCCGGTATCTTCACCGTGGCCGAACAGTTCGACTACGACCCTGCCTTCGCTCGCCCCACGCGCTCGGATGGCACTGGGGGCGGCTTCGACGCCCAATGGTACTCCGAATGGCAGCACCGCATGGTGAACGAGAGCGCTCCGTTCAACCCTGGTCTGGTGCAGGCGGCGTCTCGAGGCTGGAGGCCAGACATGGACAAGTTCCTCGGCATGCTGGGCGGCCCGCGTGGCTTGGACGACAGGCAGCATGCGCTCACCATCATCAGCAACCCCGATGAGGTCGGCAATGCGCAGAGAACGATTGCAGTTGCCGAGGGGACCAGCAGTCAAACGAACCCGGCCAATGGGCCCGCAACGCCGCGCGTGCCTCCCCCGAACTCAACTCAAACCCACAGAAATCGCAAGGGCCTTAAGAAGCGATGGCCCTGGTGCTATGGGCCGCAACGCTGGCGCCTGGGCAGCGGTAAAAGTAGGGTGCCTTCCTCTCTTTGAGAAGGAGTTCCCTATGGCCATCAAATTCGCGATCAACGGTTTCGGACGCATCGGCCGCATGGTGTTGCGCGCAGCCCTTTCGCGCCAAGAAAAAGACTTTGAAGTGGTCGCCATCAACGACCTCGACAAGCCAGCGACACTTGCGCACTTGTTTAAGTACGATTCGGTGCATCGCAATTGGCCCGGTACGGTCAGTTCAAACGAAAACAGCATCACCATCGATGGCAAGGCCTACAAAGTCATCGCTGAAAAAGACCCCGCCAAGTTGCCGTGGAAAGAACTCGGCGTTGACGTGGTGATTGAGTGCACCGGCCGATTTACAGCCCGAGAAAAGGCTGAGCTCCACCTGACGGCTGGTGCCAAAAAAGTGCTCTTGTCAGCGCCGGGCAAAAATTCTGATTTGACCGTGTGTTTCGGCATCAACCATCTGACCTACGATGCGGCCAAACATCACATCATCAGCAATGCCAGCTGCACCACCAATTGTCTTTCGCCGGTGGCGAAGGTGCTCCACGACTCGTTCGGCATCGAGCGCGGGTTGATGACCACCATTCACAGCTATACGAATGATCAACGCATTCTCGACTTGGTCCATGACGACATGCGTCGAGCTCGCGCAGCGGCGCTGTCCATGATTCCCACCTCGACCGGAGCGGCAAAAGCCATCGGCGAAGTCATTCCCGAACTCAAAGGCAAACTCAATGGCTCGGCCATTCGTGTGCCGACGCCCAATGTGTCTTTGGTTGACTTCACGGTCAGCCTCAAGAAGTCGACCACCGTCGAACAAGTGCATCAAGCGATGAAGACGGCCGCTGAAGGCCCACTCAAGGGCGTGCTGCAGTACGACACCGAGCAAACCGTGAGCGTCGATTACAACGACAACCCACACAGCTCGATTTTCGATTCCACGCAAACGCAGCTGCTCGATGGCACCTTTTTGAAAATCTTCGCCTGGTACGACAACGAGTGGGGCTATTCCCAACGCATGGTTGACGTGGCGAAGTTCATCGCTTCGAAGTGAGGGTCGGCATGATTCGGTACGTCGAGGAGCTCCAGCTGGCAGGGAAGCGGGTCTTCATTCGAGTGGACTTCAACGTTCCGCTCGACGAAGCCCAAAACATCACCGATGACACTCGAATTCGTGAGGCCTTGCCGACGATTCAAAAGGTGCTGCAGTTGGGCGGTAAACCCATCTTGGCTTCTCATTTGGGGCGGCCCAAAGGGGTTGACCCGGCATTGTCTTTGATGCCCATCGCTAAACGTTTGTCGGAACTCTTGGGCAAAGAGTACGAAGTACTGATGGCCGACGACTGCATCGGCGAGGGCGTGGGGAAGATGGCCAAGGAGCTCAAGCCAGGTCAGCTGCTGCTGCTTGAAAACCTTCGCTTTCGCAAAGAAGAAGAGGCCAACGACGAGACCTTTGCTCGCCAATTGGCCTCCAATGCCGATGTGTACTGCAACGATGCGTTTGGGACGGCGCATCGGGCGCACGCTTCGACGGCCGGCATGGTGCCGTTTATGAAAGAGAAGTGCGCCGGGTTGCTCATGCGTAAAGAAGTCGAGCAGCTGGGCAAACTGGTGAAAGGCGCTGAAAGCCCCTTCGTGGTGGTGCTGGGAGGGTCAAAGGTTTCCGACAAAATTAAGGTCATCGAAAACCTTCTGCCCAAGTGTCAGACCATGCTGATTGGCGGTGCGATGGCGTACACCTTTCTCAAGGCGCAGGGCCTTGAAGTGGGGAAGAGCCGAGTTGAAGAAGACAAGGTGTCGTTGGCCATGCGACTGCTCGAGTCGAGCAAACGTCTCGGCATCGACATCGTGCTTCCGGTCGACCACGTGTGTGGCACTTCGCCTGATGAAAAGACGGCAGCCACTGACGTGACCGAGCGCGCCATTCCACCGGAGCTGATGGGGCTCGACATCGGTGGAAAGACCCGGGCGCTTTTTACGCAGCACATTCGCGATGCTCGAACGGTGTTGTGGAATGGGCCGATGGGTTTGTTTGAGGTGCCCAAGTTTGCTGAAGGCACCAAGGTGGTGGCGACTGCGATGGCGAACAATCGCGAGGCGCAAACGGTGGTCGGCGGAGGCGATTCTGCGGCTGCGGTGAACGAGTTTGGGTTGTCAGACAAGATGACGCACGTTTCGACGGGTGGTGGCGCGTCGCTTGAGTTTCTCGAAGGCAAGGAACTCCCGGGCCTCAAAGCTCTGGAATAGACACTTATGGCGCGTCGCTGCATCGTGGTGGGCAACTGGAAGATGAATAAGACGGTCGCAGAATCGCTGGCGCTGGTGCGTGAAGTGCGCAGCGCCGTGTCGATGGTGCGAGAGCGGGTGGAAGTGGCCATCGCGCCTCCGTTCACTGCATTGCATGCCGTCGGTAAAGCGCTCGAAGATTCAAATGTCTTGCTCGCGGCGCAGAACTGTCACGCCGCTGAATCTGGTGCTTTTACGGGCGAGGTTTCTGCGTCGATGCTCAACGAAGTGGGGTGTCGCTATGTCATTTTGGGGCATTCAGAGCGCAGGCAGTTGTTCGGAGAAACTGACGCGAGCGTGAACCGCAAAGTAGATGCGGTGCTCAAGGCGGGGATGTTGCCCATTGTTTGTGTGGGCGAGACTGGCGATGAGCGCGAAGCGGGTAAGACCTTGGCGGTGGTGGAAACGCAGGTCAAAGGCGCGCTCAACGGGTTTGGGGCGGGGGTGGGCGCTCCTTTTGTTCTGGCGTACGAGCCTGTGTGGGCCATTGGCACTGGGAAGACGGCGAGTGCCAGGCAGGCTCAAGAAGTTCATGCCCATATCCGCTTGGTGCTGAAGGGGTTGTGGGGCGCCGAGACGGCCGGTCAGGTGCGCATTCAGTACGGAGGCTCGGTCAAAGCCGACAACGCCGTCGAATTGCTGTCTCAGCCCGACATTGATGGCGCTTTGGTCGGAGGTGCCAGTTTGAAGGCCGGCGACTTTGCCGCCATCGTAAAAGCCAAGGCCTAACCCGCCAGGGAGAGGACGGGCGTTGTCTCAGGGCCGTTGGTGTGCTTAGGAGCGCTGCTCTATGTTCGTCTTTTTTACCGTCGTTCACATTGTTCTCTGCGTCTTTATGATTTTCGTCATTCTTCTCCAGCCGGGGAAAGATGCGGGCATGGGGGCGGCACTCGGAGGCGGAGCAGCCACTTCGGCTTTTGGTGGTCGAGGCGGGGCGACGTTTTTGACCAAGCTCACCGCAATCTGCGCGATGGGTTTTTTCCTCACTTCGCTGGGCCTGTCTTTTGTCGGCCTGCGCCCAACGGTGGCAGATAGCATCGTTGATCAAGCCGCTGCCGATCCCGCCACGACGCCCACCACTGCTGTACCTGCAGCTGGTGAAGCCGCTCCGGCCAACCCCGTCGAAGCTGCCCCCAAACCGGTGCCGGCGCCTGATAAGCCGTCTGCGAATGATGCAGTACCTGCAGAGAAGCTGCCGTAGGTCGGCATTTCTTTCTTCCGTCGGTCAGCTGTTCTGGTATGGGGGCGTCGCTTTACGACATCTC
>JAYUVR010000185.1:0-9005 GCA_043753955.1 Archangium sp.
CTCTTTTTGCACTGGGGTTGGTGTTGTTCTTCATTCCCTTTCTTGTGCTCAGAGCATTTGCGCTTGCGGTGCCCGTGGCTAGAGATCGCATCGCCACGCTCAAGTTTTTCTCGGCACTCTTGATTGTACCGGTGTGGTGGGTGCTGCTGACGCTTGCCGCCTGGTCTCTCGCAGATCTCTTCGGCATGGCGGTGGCATTGCTGGGTTTACTGCCGTTGGCTCTTTTTACTCGATACTTTCTCGAGCGCAGGCGAGCGGCCATCGCTGACGCGGTCGCTTTTTTCCGATTGGGCAACCGCTCTTTGCTGCGAGCTCATCTTTTGACCGAAGGCGAGCGTCTTTCGGAAGAAATTGAAAAAGTCGCCGCAGAACTCAAGCCGAAGCTTGAGCACTAAAGTTCAGCTTCGCTTTTCTCGGGCAACATTCGCCAGCCCAGAATCCAAATCAGCCCTCCGATGGCCACCGCGATGGGAACCATGATGAGTGCTTTTTCAAGACTCTGCGTGGCGTCTGACACCATACCGATGAGCGGAGGTGACAGCACATCTCCAAAAAGATGAATGCAGAGAATCGACAAGCCAAAGGCACGCGCGCGTAGCCCCGGCGCGACGCTGTTGACGAGCAATGCGTTGACTGGCGAATTGTAGGCCCAGAGAAAGAGCTGCGCCGCGAGCACGCAGCCCACCACCGCCCCAGGCGCGTTCACGAAAAAAAGCGCAATCGTCGTCAAAACAGCCGCGGGCAACATGGCGAGCCCCGAGACAGCGAGGTACGGCAGGCGAGTCAATCGAGCGAACTTGTCAGCGCAATACCCACCCAAAGCCGTGCCCACCAACCCGCCGACGACGGCAGAAACGCCGATGGCGAGATCAGCCTGCGCCAGTGGCATGCCGCGCACGCGTGACAAAAAGGTGGGGAACCAATCGGCAATGCCGCCGGTAGCGAAAGTCACCGCGGTGTAGCCCGCGACTGTGACCACGTAGGTTCGATTTTTGGCCAACTGTTTCAAGGCCATCGGCCACGAAACAGGTACCGGAGGCTGCTCGTCGAAAGCTCCGCGCACAGGGTCTTTCATCAGCAGCGCAAGCGCGGCCACCAACAACCCCGGGAGCCCCACGGCCAAGAATGCCGTGCGCCAACCGAAGTGTTCACCCAATACCCCTCCCAAGACGAAACCAATGGCTGAACCAACGGGCGTTGCGACGTAGAAAATGGTGAAGACGCGATTGCGTCTTTCCGGCGGAAAGAAGTCAGCCAAAACGGCCGGAGCCAAAGTTGCGTAAGCCGCTTCACCGATGCCTACCGCCGCTCGGGCGATGAGAAGTGAAGTAAACCCTGAAGCGAACGCCGCTGCTGCTGTGGCAAGCGACCACGAGGCCACCCCGAAAGCGATGAGGAGCTTGCGGCTTCTTTTTTCAGCCAGAGCTCCAAAGATGGGGCTCGCCACCATGTAAACGACAATGAAAGCGGTGAGGGGCCAACTCGTCTGGGCATCGGTGAGCGAGAGGTCTGTTTTGAACAGCTCTTTGACTGCTGATGGAACCCAGCGGTCGACGTAGTTGAGCATGTTCATCACGGTGAGCACGAAGAGCGCGAACATCGCTCCAGGCGCTGGAGTACGAGCGGGGCTCGTCACGACGTCGCTCCGAAACGACTCGCCAAGAGCCCCCAACGAAGACCGCGGTCGCTCACCGTTATTTGAGCGCACGCGAGCTGCGCCAGGGCTGCCTGCAAGATGAGCCCACCCGCGACAATGACGTCAGCGCGCTTGGGCTGTATTCCCGGTACGGTTTTCCGCAACACCGTGGGCAAAGAAGCGAGGCGGCTGAGCGAGGTGCCCAATTCCTCAACACTCAGCGTTGCGCCATGAATGAGCGCAGAATTGTACGGTTCAACCCGGCGGACCACGGCGCAAAGCGTGGTGACAGTGCCTGCTATTCCAACCAGACGAAAATCGCGCGGAGGTGCTGGGAGCGCTGTGAATGTGGAACTTAAAAGTGCACGAACTTCATCGAGTTCTTTGCGGTTGGGTGGGTCGGTTTTTATGCATCGCTCTGTCAGTCGAACGGAACCCACGTCGAAACTGTGTCGATAGCTGATGTCACCTGATGGGGTGCCGTAGATGAGTTCTGTTGAACCGCCTCCGATGTCGATGACGACTAATGGCACTGGCCCACCGAAATCAGAAAAAGCCGAGGCGAACGAGAGCCGAGCTTCTTCGTCGCCTGAAATGATTTCGATTTCTACGCCAGCCCGCTTTTTCGCAGCCGCCAGAAACACGTGACCATTGCTGGCATCACGCGCAGCGGAGGTTGCGGTAACGACAATGTTATGGGCGCCCAGCTCGCGCGCTTCGTGAGCAAAGCGTTCGATGACAGTGAGCGTCGTTTCAATTGCCTCGAGCGAAAGGGTCTTGTTTTCATCGACGCCTCTGCCCAAGCGGGTGATTTCGGCTCGTTCTTGCACCGCCGTAAATCGACCGTCGGAATGACGTTCAGCGACCAAAAGCAGCACTGAATTAGTCCCCACATCGATGGCCGCAGAGCGATTCATTCAAAGGCGAAGCTAAGCCAACCAACCCAGCGGCGACACTCGCTTTTACGGAAGGAAAGATCTCTTGCCCAGCTGACTCGTTCTTGAGGGCACCATGAAAAACACTCTTTTTGCCATGTACGTCAGTGTCGTTGCTGTGTCTGGGGTCGCCTTTGCTCAAGCTGACCCCAATCGTTCTCAAGAGAATCGACCTCTTCTCGAAGTTGTTTTCGTGCTCGACACTACCGGTTCAATGAGTGGCTTGCTTGAAGGGGCAAAGCAGAAAATTTGGTCAGTGGCCTCACGAATGGCTTCAGGCAAGCCCGCGCCTCGCATTCGAGTGGGCTTGGTTGCCTATCGAGATCGCACAGATGACTATGTAACCCAAAGACTCGACCTCACCGACGATCTCGACAAGGTGTACCAAACCCTGTCTGCCTATCGAGCCGATGGAGGTGGCGATGGCCCCGAGCATGTAGGGCGAGGCTTAGGCGAAGCCGTCAAAATGATGTCGTGGAGCCAATCGGCGCGCGCTGCGAAGATGATATTTCTGGTGGGCGATGCTCCACCGCATGATGACTACAACGACGGGTGGAACAGCCGAACGATGGCCAAAGCAGCCATCGCTCGAGGCATCGTCGTCAACACCATTCGTTGCGGCGCTCAACGTGACACCGAAGACGCTTTTCGAGTCATCGCCTCATTGGCCGACGGTCGATTTGATTCCATCGGTCAGTCAGGCGGCATGGTGGTGGTGGCGAGCCCCTTCGATGCCGAACTTCAAAGGCTGAATGGAGCGTTGGCAGAAACGGGCGTCTACGCCGGCAAGGCAGAAACCCGCACTCGGGGCGAGCACTATAAAAGCGAACAAAAGGCGATGGCTCCAAGCGCTTCGGCCGATCGCTTGAGCTTCCGCACGAACGCCGATGCCAAGACAGTGGGTGCGTTGGGTGGGCTCGCCAGCGCCGATTTGACCGCGGTTCCTCAGCGCGTGTTGTCGATTCCAGACGATGAGCTGTCTGATGAACTGCGCAAGATGTCGAAAGCGCAACGGCTTGAGTTCGTGGAAGCTCAGCGTCAACAGCGCGTACAACTCGAAGCGAAAGTGACTGAAGTTACGAAGAAGCGCGACCAATGGATGCTGAAGAACGCCACTCCGAAGGAAGATTCTTTTGACGGCCGCGTGTTCGAATCGGTCAAGAATAGGGCCGCTGCCGTCGGTGTGACCTACTGATTTCACCCAACGGGTCCCGCCGTAACGCATTGTGTCGCTCAGGTTCCTCTTGCCTCCACGATGGTGGCGCCGATATTCGCGTGCTCGCAGCACATTTTTAATCGGGGAGGCTCAGCAACATGATCGAGGCGCACTCACGCATCTATGGCTCGGGATTCGTCACCGGAGAAGTCTTGGTGAAAAACGAGCGAATGACGCTTCTCTGCGACACCACCAGCGAGTGGATTCGCGAGCGTTCAGGCATCGAGCAGCGCTACTTCGTCAACGAGGGAACGGCGACGAGTGACTTAGCCGTCGGCGCCGCTCGAAAAGCGCTCGATGACGCAGGGTGGGCCGCCAGCGAGGTCGACTACATCGTGGTGGCTTCGATGACGCCCGACTACTACTTCCCTGGGGTCGGCAGTCTGGTGCAGTCGAAATTGGGAATGGGCAACGTTCCCGCCTTGGACATTCGGCAGCAATGTTCTGGCTTCATCTATGGGTTGCAAGTGTGCGACGCCCTGATTCGAGCCGGTGCCGCAAAGAAATTGCTCTTTATTGGTGCTGAAATTCACTCTGGCTTTATGCCCTTCAGCAAACACGCTTGGGACGTGCTTTTGGGCAAGTCAGACGAGCCGGTGAGCCAGCAAGAACGTGACTGGAACTCGAAATTTCGCCATTTGACGGTGCTATTTGGTGACGCAGCGGGTGCGGTCTGTATGGCCCCCACTGATGACCCCCAGCGCGGACTGTTAGGCTTTTCGCTCAAGTCTGACGGCAAAGACGTTGAGAGTCTTTACGTGCCCTCAGCGGGGTTCGCTTACCGGCCCTATTTCAGCGAAGAGCACGTGCGTGAAGGCCGCTTTGTGCCCGTGATGGAAGGGCGCAACGTTTTTAAGATGGCTGTCAGCAAGATGCCTGAAGTGGTGATGGAAACATTGACCAAGTGCGACATGAAGCTTAGCGACGTCAATCTGCTGATTCCGCATCAAGCCAATTTGCGAATCAGCGAAGGCGTACAAAAACAGCTCAAGCTCAACGATGACCGCATCTACAACAACATTCAGCGGTACGGGAATACCACTGCAGCTACCATTCCCATCGCGTACGACGAGTGTCGCAAGAGTGGGCGCATCAAGTCAGGAGACCTCATCGCCTTCTGCAGCCTGGGCGCAGGCTTTCATTGGGGCGCTGCGCTGATGCGTCAGTGATTTTCAGTTGGCCCAGTCTGGGGTATTCAATTCGCCTTTTTCCGTCGGCAGGGCCATCTGATTGGTTCCGTCGAAAGTCATCACGTAGAGCCCTCGACTGCCTCCCCGGGTCGATGTGAACAAGATGAGTCGCCCGTTGGGTGAAAAGACAGGCTCTTCGTTGCCTGAAGCGTCTTGAGTGAGCCGGGTGACTTTGCCTGTTTCGACATTGACGGTGAAGAGGTCGAAGGCACTGCGCTCATCTCGAGCGGTAAATGCGATGAGGTCGCCGCGAGGGCTCCATGACGGGGTGGTGTTGTAGTTGCCCTGAAAGGTCAATCGCTTGGTTCCGGTACCATCTGCATTCATCAGGTAAATTTGGGGGCTGCCTGCGCGGTTCGAAACGAAGGTGAGCCGTTTTCCGTCGGGTGACCAGCTGGGGCTGGTGTTGAGAAAAAACTTGGTGTCTGTGATTTTTGAGAGCCCCGAGCCATCGGCATTTCCGATGAAGATTTCGGCATTTTCACCTTCAGATACAGACACCGCCACGCGTTTGCCATCGGGTGAAAAAGCAGCGCCAGTGACCATGCTGCCTTTCGAGATGAGGAGGGTTGGTTCTCCGCCGCGAGCGACAAACAGAAACGGCTTTTTGCTTCGGTATGAAGTGAACGCCACGCCTCCACCGGGAATCAGGGTCGGCAGCACGTTGACGTCGCCATTGGTGATGCGTTGCGCGTTTTTGCCGTCCCAATCAGCAACGTATACGTCGCGGCCGCTGGCTGTTTTTCGCGTGAAGGTGATGCGCGTTTCGAAAGGCCCCGTTTCTCGAGTGAAATGTTTGTACACCGCGTTGGCCAGTTTATGAGCAAGCTTGCGTGCATCTTTGATGCTGACGGCCTCGTTAACTTTGAGTTCTTCTCTGCCCGCAGCCACCGAAAAGAGACGGAGTTCTCCGCGCAACGTCGAACCTTCAGAAGTCAGTTGCGCCTTCACCAGTGACTCTGCACCGACGTCAACCCAGCGATTGAATTGAATTGAAGAGGCGGTCACCCCTTCTTTTGAATCGGCCAGAAAGCTCTTGCGATCGAGCACTTCAAAAAGTCCGCAGGCTGCGAAATCGAACATCAATGCCGAATCAAATTCTTGAGCAGCTCCCTTAGCGGCTTCGTCTTGTGCTTGCGACAGGGGAACAGCTAATGGCAAGGGCCGAAAATTCGCTCCCGAGATTTCGATGACAGGGCGTTGTGCCAGCGCGAGAGAAGGAACGAGCACCAGCAAAGCGACACGGAAATTCATAGAAGAAACCCCTGGGCTAAAATGTGTAAAAATTTTTACGGCGTGAACACGAGAGCGACACCGCTCTTCTTCAAAGAATCTCGCAAATGCTCTGGCGGGGGAGAAAAGGGTGCGGCCTTCTTGACCGCTCCAATAACCGCAGAATCAAACTGCGAATTTCCGGAAGATTTGGTCAGTTCGGCTGCGAGCAGTTCCCCACCTGGGCCGATGCGCAAGGCGACTTCAGCGCGCAGACGAATTCTTTCCTTTTCATCAATCGTCTTTGAGACGTCGTAATACGTGTGCACTACTGCATTGATGAGGCCGTAGTAGCGCTCGCCTTCTTGGGTGGCTGAGTCTCCGAGTGCATCGCCATCTTCACGGCCTTCAAGCTCTTCTCCCTTGCTCGGTTTGGCCGTCTTGGCGAAGGCGTCTGAAAGACTCTTCTTCGTGTTTTTAGCGCCTTCTTTTTTCTCTGAGGGCTTCTCAGGTTGCATCTCTTTGGTGGGAATCTTCACCGCCGTGTCTTGAGGAACAGGCGCCGGCACGGCCACTTCTTCAACTTTTTCCACCTTGGGCTGAGGCGGTGGTTCTTCTTTTCGAGGGAGCAGCTTTTCGTCGCGCTGTTTACCCAACCGCACCAAAGAGGCCTTGATGGGTTTTTGTTCGAGGTCGACTTTAGGGCCCGCGAGCAACCAACCTACCGTGAGCCACACGCCCACCAACAACACGTGGCCCGTCACAGAGAGCGCTACGAATACCGGGAGCGCGGTCGGTCGGGCAGTCAGCAGGCTCTGTGAAGGCGCAGTCATGGGCGACTATTTTTTCTTGTCCTTGACCTTCGACGTCTTTGAGACACCCATTGGGTCCGTAATCATTCCCACGTTGGTAACCCCAGAGCGTTGAGCGGCGGCCATCACGTCAACCACGATGCCGTAAGGCAGGTCGCGATCAGCGTGGAGGTACATCTCTTTGTCTTTCTGAGCCTTGGCATTGGCTTTGAGCTTTTCTTCGAATTCAGCCAGCGTCACTTCGGCTTCTCCGATGAAGACGCGCTTGGCGACATCGATGGAAACCACCAGCTTCTTTTCATCAGCTTCAACAGGAGCTGCCTTCGTTTCAGGCAAATTCACCTTCACGCCCTGCTGAATAAGAGGCGTCGTCACCATGAAGATGATGAGCAACACCAACATCACATCGACCATAGGGGTGACGTTAATTTCGCTGAGCGTTCCTCGCCCACCACCTTTGCCTGAGGTCATGCCCATAAGTCACCTCACTTGAAGTAGTAGCGCTTGACGATGTTGAGGAAATCGTTCGAAAAATTCGACATTTCGGTATCGAACACTTTGATGCGCGAAACATACGAATTGTAAGCGATGACGGCGGGAATCGCCGCGAAGAGACCGGCAGCAGTGGCCAACAGTGCATTGCCAATGGGTGCAGCAACGGTGGTGATGGTGGCATTGCCCTTTTCAGCGATTTCGTTGAAAGCGCCCAAAATACCCATCACCGTTCCAAAGAGGCCGATAAAGGGCGCGGTGCTTCCCACGGTGCCTAAGAAGGGAACATGTGCTTCTAAAGTGGTGATTTCTTGCAAAGCAGCGCGGGTCAGCGAACGCTCGACGTTTTCGATACCCCCCAATTTTTCGCTCATGGCTGCTTCGGTATCGCCCTTTTGCTGGGCCAACTTGCGGATCTCTTCATAACCCGCCCGGAAAACGCGGCTCAGGGGAGATGACTCAAGTTGTTGAGAAGCTTGGTAAATCACCTCAAATTTGGAGGCATTCCAAAACATTTCGAGGAAAGAAACCGATTCAGTTCGGGCTTTGCGCAACTGCATAGATTTCATGGCGATGAGCGCCCAGCTGTAGGCAGAAGCAGCAGCGAGAATCACCAACACCATCAGCTCGACACCGCTCGCACTCTTGAGCACGTCGACGTAGTTGATCGAGGCAAGCATAGAGAGAACGCGTAACATCCCTCTCGGGACGCAGCAAGAAACAACCCGTAGAATCAGGGAGTTGCCAAACACGTGAATGCGGAGGAATTCTGAGCTGTCTAGAGGGTCCTTCCGCTGGTCGCCGTACTCGCAATCACTACAACGAGGACATCATGTCTGTGCATTCCCGATTCAATTCGAGCATCGTCATCACCGTTGCGGCCCTTTTAACTTCAAGTTGCGTATTGGTGTCGAACGATAGAAGTGGCGATGTCATCTTCGAGTGGACCTTCGCTCAGCGGCAATGTTTCGAAGTTCCCGAAGTCGCCCAAGTCACCGTTCAGATTCCCGGCCAGACTCTTCAAAACAGCGGCGTCTACAACTGCATCAACGGAAATACGGGGGGAATCAGACTGCTCCAGTTCCGCCCCGGCACTTACCCCTTCACCATTCTCGGACAGAATGCAGCCGGCACCGTGCTGTACCAGTCGTCAGGCAGTTTTACGGTGAATGGTGATGTCGCAGTGTCGGTAGATCTCCAACCCGTCGCCAGTGCAACAGGTTCGGTGTACGTGTCGTGGTCTCTTCCTTCACCGACTCCAGTACCGTGCCAGTACATCGCGGCCGTCGATGTTTCATTCGACAACGGTCCCATTCAGTCTTTTTTCTGCGAAGAAGGCGGAACTTCACCGGGCATCTTGTTTCAAGATTTGTTGATTGGTCGCCACAGCATCGACATCTCTGCTCGTGACGTCGACGGCCACTACTACTACCGCACCATTCAAAACGTCGACGTGTATGCAGGTGGGGCTTCGGCGCAGCAATTCACGCTTGAGTGGCTCGTCGGCTCCTT
>JAYUVR010000186.1:0-3207 GCA_043753955.1 Archangium sp.
ACGGGCACGGGCAAAGAGTTGGCCGCCAGAGCGGTTCACGCGTATTCGACCCGACGCTTTGGCGCCTTTCGAGTCATCGACTGCGCCATGTTGTCTGAAGCGACAGTTGAACCTGAACTCTTCGGGCCCGAAGGAGCATTCGCCAATGCCCAAGGCGGAGTCGTCTTCTTCGACGAAATTGCTGAGACGGCCATGGCCGTGCAACCGAAGTTGCTTCGAATTCTCGAAAGCAAAGAGCTCCCCGGTGGCAAGCGCGTCGATGCTCGCATCATCGCCGCCACTTCGCGCAATCTTGCTGAAGAAGTGCAACAGCATCGTTTTCGCCAAGACTTGTTCTTTCGGCTTGCGGTGACTCGCGTGCGGCTGCCTCCGCTGCGTACTCGTAAAGACGACATTCCCACTCTTGCAAAATATCTGGTGAAGGCACTTTCGACGCCGATTGATCTCTCGCCGCAAATGCTTTCGTTGCTTGAAGGCTATGACTGGCCAGGCAACGTTCGCGAACTGCGCAATGTGTTGGAACGCGGGGCATTGATGCAGTCGACTGGCAATTCAAGTTGGTTGGAACTGTTGGTTCCGAGCCATCGCACTGACGAGGCTTCGACGCTTGAAGTGGCCAGTAAGCTTGCGTACCACGAAGCGAAAGATCGGGTGCTCAACGACTTTGAAAAGCACTACTTCGCCGAAGTGATGAAGCAATGCGGCTACGACATTGACCTGGCTGAAGAACGCACCGGGCTTTCGATGCAGTCGCTCTACCGATTGCTTAAGAAGAACGGCCTTCGTCTTAAAGACCTGAAGAATGCCGAAGGCATGAGCTGATTTTTAAGCAGGCACCAGCTGCGGCGCTATTTTCTCTAAGTCAGCCAAGTTCAACACGGTGACCACTTGGCTGACTGCGCGTTGATAGTTATTCATTTCGCTGTCACCAAAACCCCAGTTGGCTTTGGGCTCGGTGCAGATCCACACTACCCGCTTGGCTTTGCGTTTGATTTCTTCGAGGGCCCACACGTGGGCTGCATTCAAATTGTTTCGCCCGTCACCGATGACAAAGACTGTTGTCTTGCGATTGATGGCGCCCATGGAATGCCGAGCAAAGCTTGAAAAGGCACGGCCGTAGTTCGAATTTGCAGATAGCGAAATGATGTCACCGCTGAGGGCTGCTTCGAGCGCGTCTTCAGGCTGACGATTCTTGAAGTGGCTCGTCACTTCACCCAATTCAGAAACGAAAATGAAACTGCGTACCTTTGAGAAGAGAGACTGCAGTGACCAGGTGAACAGAAGCATCAGTCGAGAGGTATTTCGAACGGAAGCAGAGACGTCACACAGCACCACCACATCTGGTCGCTGAGGCCTGCGGTTCTTAAAATAGGGAACCATCGGCACCCCGCCCGACGCGAGATTTTTTCGCAATGTCACTCGTGGGTTGAGCTGCCCTCTTTTTTTGCTTCGCTCTCGACGAAGCAACCTGGCTTTGAGTTTTTCAGCCAACAAGCGAACCGAACGTTGAGCCAGAGCGACTTCTTGAACTGACAACAGATGGAGTGCTTTGTCGCCCACCGCTGATTTGTGTTTCCCTAACCGAGCATTGGTTTGTCGCTGCACCTCCTCTCGAGCTGCTTCTTCAATCTGTCTTAAGGCGCCTGAGAGATGCTTTGAAACCACTTCCACTTGGGCTGCAGGTAACCCTCGTGCGCTCAATTCTTGGGCGACGCTTTCAATGTCACCGCGCATGCGCTCAGCACCTGCAGCAGAGAGAAGCCGTCGACTGTAGAAACCCGTCTGCAGCGCACTCTGAATGCGGGAGTAGTCGAGCTGAAGCGAAGCTTGCCTGAAGATGCCTGCCAGTTTGCCGCGATCTCCTTGCAGTGCAGCTTGGGTGAGAGGTGCGAGCTGCCCGGCCAAGCGATCGAGCATCCAAACGATCATTTTGATCTCATCGGCGCCTAATAACCCTTCTTCCTCAATCCGTTTGAGTAACGATTTTTCGATGTGCTCGAGCGTTTTTGAAGCACGTGCGAAAAAGAAGTCGAACACGTGGTCGAATGCGGCAACGTCGTAAGCGCGCTTGCACAACGTGGCCTTCAGCGTCGCCCGAGTGAGATCGCGGCTCAAGACTCCGACTTCAGCAAGCGCACGCACGGCGTCATTCGCCTCGCTCTGAGCGACCTTGATGCCATTGTGCCGAAGCACTTCTACGAACTCGACGATGCGTTCTTCCACAGATGATTTCTCCTACGCGCTTCTTGAGTACCGCTCATAGCCCTCACTGAGTCGAACGGTAACGTGCAGACCACGTAAGAACAAAAAGCAGGGAGTGAATTTGTTGGCATTTCGAGTTTGGCCGTCTTTGACGACCTGAGGTCATCGGGGCCTCGACATGTTCACAATGCACTCTTTTGCACTCCTGGAACTGCGATTGGAGTCGAGTACGCTGGGAAAGAAACGCCCCTCGTCCTGCCCAACGCTGGGCCTTGCCGAGCTCAATCGTTGCCGTTTTCGAACCTCTGGCATATTGCTGCTCACCCGTGTCACTTGACGCCCAATTGATCCGAGTCGGTGAGAAGTTGATTGCCGCTCAGAAGCACGACCGCCTGTGCAAAAGATTTGGTTCCAGGAGCCACGGGTATCGCCTCGGGCCCAAACTGCCCATCACTCAACTCAGCGAGTTCGAGTCAGAGGTTGGCCTGGCAATCCCAGAGGATTTTCGGCGCTTCGTGGTAGAGGTTGGCAACGGGGGAGCTGGGCCTGCCTATGGTTGGCCGGCCTTCGACCCCCAAGAAATCATCTTTCGGCAACCAGCTTGGCAAGCCCTATTTGAGATTCCGAAGGAAGGAGACGACGCCGAGCCGAGTGGGTACATCACGCTTTCAAATCACGGCTGTGGGATCTTCGACTTCCTGGTCGTCAACGGAGAGGAGCGAGGAAACGTTTGGTTCAGCGACGATTCCTGCGAGCTGCATCCAGTGCCCGGACGTGAATTTGATTCGCTCCGCGACCTACCAACTGACGGAACATCTGCGCGTGTATGGCGGCAGCGCCTTCGAAATCCTGGCAATACCTCCCGGATAACATTCATCGACTTTTTCGAGACGTGGCTCGACGAGGTGCTGGCCGACCACAGACTCGCACCGCCTTAGCTTCCTCACCGCCCGCCACGAGACATGCGGTCAGCAAAACCGACCAATGTTGGAATTCGCGCTGGGC
>JAYUVR010000187.1:0-4547 GCA_043753955.1 Archangium sp.
ATGCTCGAGCCGGTAAGCGTTAAAGCGCCAGCGGTCTCCTTTTTGCGGAGGTACATGTGGAACTGCAGTCAACTTTGCCAAAGGAATCTGCATCTCTGCTGACCAATATTCGTCAGTATCTGAATCGTCATCGAGAGAGCCTTTGACGAATACAGCGGTTTTCATGCCTGATTCCCACTTCATCGCTGCCGGGAGATCGCTTCGACGGGCCACGAAACTGGCATCAAAGTTGACGTTGTGCGGAGAGACCTGGAGCTCGTTGTATGTCTTTTCATCACCGTCAGCGTCGAGAAACACTTCCACCACGTCTTCGTTGTAGATGGGGTCGTCTTTTTTTGTCAGCGAACCCCACACGTCAGGGTCTTCGGCTCGAAAAGCGACATAGAGATTTACGTCGTCATAGACGATGCGAAACGTCGTCTTGCGCGTGACGGGCCCACCATCAAAACTCCGAGTCAACGTTTGTTCTTTGACTTGCCCCCAGGCCGCGTCGTCGAGCTTCCCGTCAATCACTGGAGCCCGAGCAGCGCGTCGAGTCACATATTCAGGAAGCGCTGAGGGTGCGCTGCCGTCCAACTTGGGGCCCGAGACCCGATTATCTCCATCGGACAGATGCAACGTATCGACTCGCAGGCGACCCGAGTCGTTCCAAAAACCCAAATAGAGTCTCAGCGGATTGGGGACATTGGGCATGAGGAAGGTATGCGCATCTTCAATGATTTTGCCTTGAGGCCAAGTGCCCAGCGGGGCCGCTCCTTGTTGAATCTCGTGGTCTAAATTCCCCATCTGTTGCTTGGTCGAGTCGTCGACCACGTGCATAAAAAACCCCCACTTCCCAGGCACGTTACCGTCGGCACGAAAGTAGTGCTTCATCTGCACTTGGTCTCCGGCCTTGGGCTTGGCCGGCTCGAACATCGAGCCAAGGTAGGTCACCGTTCCACCGTTCCAAGTCGCGCCACTGGAAAACGTGAGAGGCGAAGGCACCGTTTCAACACTTTTTATTTTTCCTCTCGAAGCCCCAGAGGTTTTCGCTTGGGGGCCAGCCTGCTCATCACGGCAACCCACCAGGGCCACCACCGCTAAGAGAAATCGAAGGGTTCGCATCGCGGGGCGGAGACTACCGTCTCTGTGGCAGGCCGCGACCAAGTAAGCATCTTGAACCATTTCAGTGACTTCGAGTCGGCACCTTCTGTGCTCAAGACAAGTGCCTCGCCATGTGGGTTGAAATCATCTGCCAACACGAAAAGACCAGCGTCGACCTGATGGACGGGTTGATCAGCCTCGGGGGGAGCTCCAAAGACGGCATCTGTATTGAAGGTTTGCCACCTCAGCTGCTGTCTCTGCGCGTTGAAGGCGAACGACTGAGCATCACCGCGCAACGCTCTATTCGCATCGGCGACACGCTCTTCCCCGCGCGAATGGCACGGCTGTTGGTCGAAGGCGAAGAAGTGAGGCTTTCCAAAGAGGTGCTGGTTCGGCGCAGCGTGAATGAAAGAAAGCGCCAATCGCGAAGCGGCGTCTCAACGGCTTTTGTAGCCAAAGAATTGCTTTCGGGTGCCCTCTCACCGCAATACACCCGCGCTGCCACGTTGACCTGTGTGGCGGGCTTCGATCAAGGCCGAGTCTTCCCGATACCTTTTTCTGAAAATCTCATCGGGAGAGCGACCGATGCAGCCATTCGCATCAGAGATTTTTCAGTGAGTCGAAGGCATCTGAAAGTGAACAAACGAGGCACTCGCTACCTCGTCGACATCGCTGCCACCGCGACGAATGCGGTCTACCTCAATGGAAAAGTGATTCAGAAAAGCGTCGAACTGCATGCAGGCGACGTGATTGCATTGGGTCAAACCATGTTGCGCTTTGATGCTGGGGAAAGTGCACCCAGCGAAAGAACGGTGGTGCGAGCAGACAAATTACCGCCCCCTATGGCTGTTGAACCGCCAGCCGAATCTGTTTCTGTGCCCCCGCCTGCGCCGGGGACTACCCTAGAGACCTTCTTGATGAGCGTAGGCATCGCACTCACCATCTTGGGTGCAATCGCCGCTTCACTGGTGCTGCCGTAGCGACCGGCCTTTAGAATGAGTTACCGATGGTGAACTCGAACTGAATGGGCAAATCTTTCGGGCGCGGCGTGAGCGGAATACCCCACTCGAATCTCAAAGGACCGATGGGCGAGAACCAGCGAATGCCGAAACCGATGGAATACAACAACCCCAATGGCAAGTTGAGCGGTTCCAAACTATCGCCGCGCGGAATTTGGAAAAAGTTCGCGTTTCGACCGAATGAATTGCCTGCGTCGAAAAAGAGCACTCCGCGAATGCCTACTTTTTCGAGCAAGGGAATCTCAAGCTCAGCATTGAAGATGATTTGTTTGTTTCCACCGACTTTGAGAGTCGTAATTTGAGAATCTGGAGTTTGTGATGTGGAAACCAGTTCTTCCGGCGACACGCTTCGCAAGGAATAGCCGCGAATGGTGCTGATGCCACCGAGGAAATAGAGCTCGCTGATCGGCAACGCTCTGTCTGCATTTCCCGGGTAGTGCTCTTGAATGTACCCGGCTTGCAAGTTCATCTTAAAGACAGCGCCAAGAGGCAGGGGGAAATACACCCGCTGGTAAGCCGTGTAGCGATTGAAGTTGTATTGTTTATTAGGGTCAGCCGGGTTGAGGAAACTGGGAGCCGTTTCCACCGAGATAAAAGACAACCACCCTTTGGAAGCAAAGAGTCGATTGTTGCGTTTGTCCCAGGTCCACGAGGCGCGCACGGCGCTGGTGATACCGCTGCGGTACATGCCCACTTTAGGAGGCAGCGTGCTGGTCTGTACTCCGACGCTCTCAAAGGTGTAGCCCAAGTTGACGCTCATCTCGTCAGCGACGAGGTAGGTGCCGATGCTGGAGCTCGCGCCAAACGCGTCACGCACGAAGCCGAAGTAATCAAGCTGCGTTCGATAGGCATCGATGCTGAAGATGTAGTTGGTGTCTAAGAAGTACGGGTCGAAGTAACTGAGCTGAAAGAAGCTGCGCAAACCTGAAAGCTGGGCACTCGCCGAAACCGATTGGCCCCACCCGAGGAAATTCTGCTGGGCGATTTGGGCGGTAAAGATGAAGTTTTCAACGTTCGAAAAGCCCATGCCGACTTGGAAGGTGCCGGTCGACTTTTCTTTCACCTCAACCTGCACCACTACATGTTCCCCATCGCTGCCTGGCTTATGCGTCACTTCGACGGTTTCAAAAAAACCCAACGCAGTGACTTTTTCTTTCGAGCGCTTGATGCCGGTACCGTTGAACAATTCGCCTTCAAACACTCGCAACTGGCGGCGAATCACTCGGTCACGGGTTTTGGTGTTGCCCACCACATCGATTCGTTCGATGTACACTTTCGGGCCTTTCTGCACATCGAAAGTGAGGTCGATAATTCTCGTTTCGGCATTCACCGCCGTCACGGGCGTCACGTTGGCGTAGGCGTGGCCCGAGTCGTAATACACATCGGTGATGGCTTGAATGTCTTGGGCGAGCAACGAGCGGTTGAAGGTCTCGCCCTCGACCGAATTCATGAGCCGCTTGAGCACGTCTTTACCGACCAACAAATCGCCTGAAAAATCGAGCTTGCCGACCTTAAAGCTTTCACCTTCTTCGACCTTCAAAGTGATGCTGATGTTTCGCTTATCTGGCGACAGCGTAACGATGGGCTTTTCGACGCGAATGTTGATGAAGCCGCGATCAAAATACGCCATCTGAATAATCTGTAAGTCGCGCTGAAACATTTCTTCGCGGTAGGTGCCCTGACTGGTGAGGAAGGACAGGTAGCCGCCTTCTTGAGTAGCCATCACCGCCTTGAGCTCATCGGCTTTGACCTTGGCCGTGCCCAAGAAGACGATTTCTTTCACCATCACCTTGGCGTGCTCTTTAATGACGTAGACGAGTTCGACCTCGTTGCCTTCTGAACCGTGGGGCCTGAGCTCGTATTTGACTTCGGCCAAGAAGAAGCCCTTCTCGACGTATTTTTCCTGAATCTTTTTCTCATTCCGCTTCACGGCCGCCAAATCGAGAATGGTGAAGGGCTTGATGTCGATGACGTCTTTGAAATCGTCTTTCGACAATTCATCATTTCCCGACAGTTGCACCGAACGA
Organism: Archangium sp.; assembly: GCA_043753955.1. GTDB lineage: Bacteria > Myxococcota > Myxococcia > Myxococcales > Myxococcaceae > Archangium_A. Next base: position 4,130 of record JAYUVR010000187.1, read on the forward strand.
ATCGCGGGCTTTTCGGCGACGCGCACCACGTAAGCGATACCCAACGGAGTGCGCTGCACGAGCAGCTGCACATCATTGAAATACTTGAGCGCCCACAACGCGCGCAGGTCGTCCGTGGTGTGCGCCTGCGCAAAGATGTCACCGACCTTTTGCTTCAAGGCACGAACGATGGCGGGCGCTTCGACCCGGCGATTTCCCTCGACTCGAATCTCGGTGATGCGATCACCTTCTTCTTGAGCCGTAGGGGCATCGAGCAACACTTGCGCGCGCGAAGTCACCGGCGTCGCCGTAGCGACCACCAGAACCAACAACCACCAATAGGAAGAATACGAAGTCACGGCGAAAGGGCGCGCACCTTAAGGACAAAACCGTGCGCAATACGAGCGAAAACGCTGGTGATTTCGTGAAAATGCAGAAG
>JAYUVR010000188.1:0-2992 GCA_043753955.1 Archangium sp.
CGTCGACTACCTGCTTACGGGCGATGGTGCTGAAGAGAAGCCGCTCCACAATACAAGACTGCTGGAGCGCTTCCGGGCTTTGGAAAGCGCATCTCAAGATGACAGAGAAACGGCCATCAAACTCATCGATGCCCTTATTGTGCGTCACCGCGTTGAGTCTGCTGTGCGCCCCGTCGGTCGCAGAAAGGCTGGGTGAGGTTATGGAGACTGGCCTTGAATCAGAGCTCACTCGCCTTGAGTGGAGTGTTCATTTCATGCCGTCCGAGAAGAGCACGGATGCTCCCCATGGGTGCTTCGCCCACGCCACTCGAAAAGGAGGCTCGCATGAGTTCCGCTGAGGAAAAGTTGGAGCGGTTTCGTCGTGCGCGCCTCATTCTCACCCAATCAGCACCACCGCAGGCGGTGTGGTTTCTCGCCGGCGACGTCCCTTGTAATATTTACAAGGGAAGCATGGGGCCGATGATTTTCGAGGATGATCGCGTTCTCAATCTCGTGTGCGAATTCCTCCGAGAAACAGCTCCTGTCTTTGACGAGTACCTCGATGCTTCCTTGGCCTTGCTGGGGACGGAAACGATGCGAGTGAAGAAGTAGATTACCGCTGTGGTCGCGCCTTGATGGTGCGCGGCCCGAGCGAATTGGGGCGCTCCGTCGCCTTGCGAGTCTTTTCGACGGCTCGTTCAAGGATGGGCGCGAATTCCACGGCATTTTGCGGGTAGTAGATGGTGCTGCTCTCAGGCTCCGCACTGAAGATGACGCGCTGAGGTGGCATTGGCTTAGGTTCGCCCAATCGAGTCCATTCTCGAGCGCCAGACCTGAGGTCGGCGGAAGAGGGGAAGCGATCCACAAATTCGCTGCGGTCTTCCAAATGGGTGTGTCCGACGGTTCTTCCGCCGCGCGAAGACGAGACCGTGCGGTAGCTGCCGCTTCGAAGCACAAAGCGACCTTCTTCTCGCGCCAGCGAAAGCTCAACGCCAAGCGAAGAGGAAAGATTATGAAGCTCCCCGAAGCGGATTGTCGAGTCGGTGAGTACGACGCCTTCTTGACCCGGGTACAGCGGGTTCCCCAGCAAGTCCGCCACGGTTGTTTCAGCACCGAGTTCCGCAGAGCGAGCGATGTAGACGTCGGGCATCGCGTCGACGGAGAGGCGAATTCGAGATTCCAGAATCGCGCTGGACGTTAAGAGTTGCTCTGCCTCGCGTCGCACCACAGCCGCGGACACCGGCGCCACGGCGTTCACATCGTCGAAGAGATTGATGATGTTGTCACTGAAGCGGGCGAGCGCACCGCTCGCGGCGTAGATGGCGGGTTTCACACCCCACCGGGCGGCCAGGCCTCGTCCGACAGTAACTGTGGCCTCCACAAGAGGGCCCACCGTTGCCTCCCACGCCATTGCTACTCCACCCACTTCAATGGCACCCACCATCGCGACCGAGGCAGCGGCGCCCTTCATTTGCGCCTGCTGCACATCAGCTACGAAGCGCGCGGGGTCATCACAGCCCGGGCTCATGGGCGAAGTTCTGCAGACGCTCTCGACGAGTTCACCAGCGGTGTCAGTGCCCTCGCGGCCACTTGGGTCGATGTACCGAAGTGGATTGAGGTTGGCATACGAGTGCGAGCCGATGCCGTTAGGCGTCTGCAAATAACTTTGGGCGCCGAGTTCATCTCGAGAGAGGAAGACACCGAAATTGTTGTCGAGCCATCGCATCTTGGCCTGAGTCAGCTCGAGTGCTTCTTCGAAGCGGTGGCCAGTATGTGAATTGGTTGTCAGTTGTGGGCCGCCGAGAGGGAGACCCCACGTACCGAATTGGTTTAGAGAAGTGGCCTCAAGCAGCGGCGGTGCGGGAGGCTTGTATTGACTGACGATGCTGCCCAAAGCGTCGTGGCTAAACCGCACCGGGCCTTGGGCGATGAGGAATGGGCCGACAGAGGCAAGGAGTTGGTTGCCTTCAGCGACTTGCGACTCGCCGACCCAAGTGTAACTGGCATTGCTGAGGCCGGCGGATTTGCGGCGAAGTCCGAGTCCATCGTATTCAAATGCGAGAGTGCCGGCAGGAGTGGTGGCGGCCACCATGCGGCCGAAGGCGTCCCAGGCGTACGTCGAGGAGACGCCGTTGATGGTGCGAGCAGAGACGCGGCCGTCTTGCAAATACGTCCAGGAAGCAATGGTGGCGCCAGAAGTGGCATTGACGACGGCGGCCAAGGCGCCGGAGGGGCCATAGTTGTATTTGCGCTGTATGCCATTGACGGCGTCAAACTGACGGGTGCCGTCGGGGTGCAAAGTGAGGGAAGTCGAAACGCCATCCCAGTCAGCAGACGCCGTAAGTCGATTGGCCAAGTCATATTGAAAGGTGCGAGTGAGGCCGTCGAAAGACTCACTTAAGGGGTTGCCTCTTTCGTCGTGGGAATAGAGGCGCCGCGAGGTGCCCGGCAACGCACAGGTGCCGTCATACTCCACCGAGGTGAGCCTGCCTGGGCCGTCGAAGCAGAAGGCTTCCGAGGCTTGGCCGCCAGCGTAGGCAACGGAAGCGAGACGTTGGCCGCCCGCTTCCCAAGAAATGTTGGCGATGCCTTGAGCCCCAGTGATGGACTGCACGCGGGCGGTGGCAGCGTCATGGCCATACACCACGGAGGCACTGTCCAACGCGACTGAAGCGACGCGACGAGAGTTGCCCTCATAGGTGTAGTGGACAGACTCGCCATTGCGAGAGACGGACTCCAAAAGATGGGAGGCAGCATTATAGTCATATACACTGACGCCATGAGAGCGATTGCCTTCCGTCATCACTCGCAGTGAATTCAAACCATCAAAGACAAACGAGTAGGCATCGACGGAAGCAGCAGACTCAGCCCCGCGGGCAACGACGGCGTGTTTAAGTAAGCGGCCTTTGGCGTCGATGAGGCGGGCGACGGCGTCACCGGAGGGAGAGGTGGTGGTGGCGATGCCGTTTGTCCAGGTGGTATTCCAAGCCCGGGCGCCCTCGACGTGACGGGT
>JAYUVR010000189.1:0-3337 GCA_043753955.1 Archangium sp.
TCTCGAAGGAAACGTACGGCGGGCGATCGATATCCACGAAGGTGAAGAAGTTGATGAGACTGCTTTTAAGGCGCTCATTCGGCAAGCAGTCGCCCTCAACAGTGCTGCCAAGTCGAAGCGCTCGAAAAAGGCAAAGTCTTAACAAGCAAATTCTTAATATGAATTGACAGGCATATAAACATCTAGCTATATGCCTGTGGTGGAATCTACGTTTACTATCATCGCTGAGCCCAACAGGCGGGCCATCTTGAGCCTGCTGCTTTCGTCCGAGCGCTCTGTGGGGGAAATCGAGAGCGAGCTTCAGCTGTCTCAGCCTTCCATTTCGAAACACCTGCGAGTGTTGCGAGATGCGGGTTTCGTCGAATCACGAATTGAAGCGCAGCGGCGCCTCTATCGATTGACGCCTGAGCCGCTCATGGAACTCGATGCATGGCTCGTTCCTTTCCGACGATTCTGGTCAAAGCATGTCGATGCACTCGAGCAGCACTTGAACAAGATGGAAAAAGTGTCTGGCAAAAAAGGAAGGAAGACTCATGAGTAACCGTGAATACACACCAAGCGGCGCTTCTGGCGCTGAGGTCCGCAAAGAGGGTGAGCAGTGGACCTTGGTTCTCGTTCGCGACCTGCCCCACCCTCCGGCAAAGGTTTGGAAGGCGCTCACCGAGCCTGAGCATCTTCGCGAGTGGGCGCCGTTTGATTCTGACCGCTCCTTAGGCAGCGTGGGAACGGCCAAGCTCACCGCCGTAGGAGCGCCGACGACGGTGGTATCGGAAAGTCAGGTCAAGCGCGCCGATGCGCACAAAGTGCTCGAATTCAACTGGGGCGAACAGGACATTCGCTGGGAACTCGAACCACGCGGAGACAACGGCACGCGACTCACGCTGTGGCACAACATCGACCGTAAATACATCTCAATGGGCGCTGCGGGCTGGCACATCTGCTTCGACGTGATGGACAGACATCTCGCAGGGCACCCCATTGGTCGCATTGTCGGGCCAGCAGCGATGAAGTTCGACGGCTGGCAGCGATTGAATGCCGAGTACGCAAAACAGTTCAGCGCACCCAAAACAACAAGTTGAAATCATTTCTAAAAGAGGAAACAGATGAATATTGTATTGTGGGTATTGCAAATTGCGCTCGCCTGGTTGTGCATTGCAGGTGGTGCTTTTCAGATTTTCAAATTTGACCAGCTCAAGAAGGGCGTGGCTGCAATGCGCGCGCTTCCTCGCGGTCTTTGGGCCTTTCTGGGGGCTTTCGGCTGTCTGGCAGGTTTGGGGCTGATTTTGCCCGGAGCGTTGAACGTACTGCCAATCATCACACCCATCGCCGCAATCGCCGTAGCGGTGCAATCGCTCTTCATCACGGGTTTGTATGTCCATTACCGCGACACTTCGCCAATCATGTACACCGTGGCAATGGCCATCATGGCGGCCTTTATTGCTTATGGCAGGTTTGTACTGGTGCGCTAAAGCTTGCGCGTTTAGTCGTTGTTCGACTTCTGCACGCGCCGAAACGGGTGAACCCAAGACGCAAAACGACCTGGGTTTCGCGTCTGCAACCAAAGCGTGCCTCGACCGCGAAAGTGACAGACCAACCCTTCACCAGAAAAGAAGAGGCCCTTCAGGCCCGCCACCTTGCGAATGTCGTATTGCAGCCCTGAGGTGAACGCGACGATGTGCTCGTTGTCGCAGATGAACCCTTGTTCCGAAATGTCGACTCGGTGAAGCGCGCCATACGCCGACACCAAAACCTTGCCCGTGCCTTCTGCTTTGAGCAGGAACAAGCCGGCCCCAAAGAAACCCTTGGCACCGCCCCATTTCGTATCCAGCGTCACGGTGTCGTGGGCCGCGAGAAATGTGCCGCTCTGAAGAAAGAGGGGCTCATTGGGAAGCACGTCTAACTCAATCGTGTCGCCTTCGGGGCCAGCGGCGAGATAGAGCACTTCGCCCGGAGCGCTGGAAGTGAAGGTATTGATGAAGAGGCTCTCTCCGCCCAGAAGCTTTCGCTTCGCGCTGGCCAAGAGCCCGCCCTTCATCTGCGTCTTCATTTGCACGCCGGGGTCGCGCGCCACCATGGCTCCCGCTTCGGCCATCATGCTTTCGCCTGCGCGATCAAACGTGACCTTCGCCAACGAGAAGTCAGGCTTTTCGAGAAGTTCTGTCTTCATTACCCGTCCCTCGGGGGCAACAGCATTCCCAACGCTTGACCCAGCGCGGTGGGGTTTCGGGTTTGAATCCACACCGAGCCGTTGCCGCGAAACTGACACACCAGACCTTCGCCTGAAATGAACGAGGAAATCCACCCTTCCCCGGCTTTCGTGACTGAGTACGCAAGCCCTTCGTCCCAGGCGACCAGATGACCGGTGTCGACAATGTACTCGCCTCGCACGTCGATTTTTTCGATCGCTCCGTAGGCCCCAGCCAGCAATGTGCCCTGACCTACCGTCTTGAGCACGAAGATGCCCTCACCGGCGAAGAAGGTTTTGAAACCACCTATCTTCGTCTCCACATCAACACCCGGTGTGCACGCCACAAAGGAGGTCGATTGTACAAAATAATTCTGCGGGCCAACCGGCAAGACCATCATGTCGCCCGAAAGCGCTGGCGCGAGGTACAAATCTGCAGGCCCGCCCTCAGCAATGAACGTGTTGCGAAAAAAAGTCTCAGCTCCGAAAAGACGCTTGATGCCTTTGGCAAGGCCGCCCACCCCGGTCTGCACGCGCACATTGGTGCTCATGCCCACCATCGCCCCAGATTCCGCCAGCATCGACTCGCCAGCGCTAAGCTTCACGTGAGCCATCGCGTGAGTCGGCCTGTATTGAACATCGATTTCCATGAGCTACCCCGGTAAGCGCGGAACCAACCAGCTCACCAAAGAGCTGACGTTTCGCGACTGGAGAATAAGGACTCCGCGACCTTCAAATTCGCACACTAAACCTTCGCCTGACGCTACCAGGCCCAGCATTCCGCCTCCTGCTGAACGAATCTTGAAGTCGAGTGCAGGGTCGAAGGCGACGAGATGACCGTTGTCGACAACGAACTTCCCGGCCACGGGCACTTCTACCGTTCCCCCGTACGAGGTGTAGAACAGGTCGCCGTGACCATGGACCTCGAGGAAAAAGACACCTTCGCGCGCCAAAAGCCCACGCAGCCCGCCCCAGCGAAGTTTGAGCTCGAGCTCACCGACTGACGCCAGAAACGCGCCTCGGGTGAGCAGAATACTCGAGCCGTTCAACCGCAGGTGCGCGATGCCACCTGAGAAGGTGGGCGCCAGCAGCACTTCTCCATCGCCTTCGCTCGAGAAGTCGTTGACGATCATCGTCTCGCCACCGATGAAC
>JAYUVR010000190.1:0-3176 GCA_043753955.1 Archangium sp.
CCAACATCGATACGGTGCTTGAGGCGGTGAGCGCTCCGCCAAAAGTCTCTCTTAACGTTGGCAAATTACCGTTGGAGAGGGGATCTGAGTTCTTCCCGAAGATGAAATAACTGTTGGCGGTGACTTGTATGCAATTGGGCGAGACGAGAGGCGTCGTCGTCGTGCCCACGCGCAACGAGAGCCCATTGAGATCAAAAGTTTGTTTGGCAAGCAGTTCCACATATTCACCCGCAGCGTCCGGAATCGCCCCTGGGTTCGACATCCATTCCGTGATCACCAACTCACCGGGTACGGGGTGTCTGGGAGCGCGCATCATCGTCGTCAAAGGGTCGATGCAAAGACTGGTGTCTTGGGTGCTGGTGCAGTCAGGGTTTGCCTCACCAGGGCTCCCGAAATCGCCTCCGCCATCAGCCTTCCATGGGTGTTTGGCCACACAGAATTGAGCCGGGTCGTCGTTGTAAATTGAATCTGTCTTGCGAGGGTCAAGTTGCCAGCTTCGACCAGGAGTCGGAGTTAAAAGTGCCACCTCATCGACGAGGCCTGCATCACCTGCAAAAAGAGCAATCCGCTGATTCGTCGTGTCAGTCCATGACACCGAGTCATAAACAAAATGTGGGTTGGGAAGAGCTCCATTGACGAATGGGTCTGCGCTTCGCGCGAGGAGCACATATTCACCTGTCGTGACTGGAAGACACACTGAGGACTCAATACGAGTCGACGATGTGGTTGTGGTGAGCCGAAGGTCATTGAGGTCGACTTCTCCTTGGGCCAGCAATTCCAACCATTCACCACTCGAATCGCCAGACGCGGTGGGGCTGGTCATTACCTCGGTGATGATGAAATCGCCCGGGCGAGGAAAATGAATTGGTCGTGCGGTTCCATTCTCAATACAGGTACCGGTCTTCTCAACTGAGCAGGGTGGGTTGCTGATCCCCGGGGTGCCTGCATTGCCTGCCGCATACATGTTGGAATCAGAGGCATCGCAAAAGCGCGTCTCAGTCATTGATTCGCCGCTGATGTCTTCTAAGCCATCAAGCATGAGGCTACGGCCTGATTGAATTGTTCGATCGTAGGTGAGCTGCGCGATGGTCGTCTGGTCACAGCGCAGACCAACGGTTCCTCCGGTATTGGGCATCGAACCGAGGCTCGCGGCATAGCTATAATTGACCCAGTTCGGGCTCTCACTTGATCTGACATCGCCCAAAGTCCAATACCCGCGCGGAGCTACTTCGCCACCAGTGATGAGGTGGGTTTTTTTCCCTGACCCGTCGGTGTTCTGGAGATAGAGCGTGAGCCCAGAGAGGTCGACGCGCTTGCTCGAAGGGTTGAAGAGCTCAATCCATTCTGCGCCGACATCTGCACCTTCAGGGTCGATCATCAATTCAGTGATGCGCAATTCACCCGTCGAGTGATTCACGCAGGCTTCAGTTTCTGCCGGAGGAGGTGCGCAGTGTGGAACAAGAATCAGAGCAGTACACAAAGAGAAGAAGCGATTCATGATGTCCTTGTCACGATTTAGAACACGGCTTGAAAGTCGAGCTGAAACCGGTGTTCTGGGTTGGGGTTTCGGTTAAGTGTGGTGGCTCGTTGATCAAGCCACGCAAAGAGATCGTATCGAAACGCAGCGCGTAGGCCTTTGCCGACGAGGCATGCGACTTCAACCCAATTTCCAAATGTTGTTTGCAAATAGGTGGGGTCAGAAATGTCTTGATTGAAGTATTTGCTGCGCAAACGAAATTGAAAGAGCGAAGAAGGTAAAAACTGAATTTCGGCCCACGCCATTAAATCGTTGCGCAGGCGGTGGAGATATCGAGGGTCGTCGACCCAAACAAACCACGCTTGAAGCGTGGCTCGAAACCAGTGGCCCATGGGGGAAAACGTTATTTGGGCGCCAACTTGGTAGCGGTCTCCACTGCACAGGGTCGTGTCATCATCAAGCGAATCAGTGCAGTTCTTCCCATCTGACAAAAGCTTTCGATTGCGAATATCGACCCACACTGCGGGTCGCACCGGGGAACCATTTCGCATTTCAACCCGAGCCAGTGCATAAAGATTGGGGCTGACTGCCGGTGTTCCATTGATAACTGAATACGGGTTCACCCAGAAGTCGGCACGTAGGCACGCTTCGAGTTGCTTGATTGGGCGGGTGACCCAACGAAGTCGAGCACCAGCCTCATTTCGCGCGCTGAATCCGTCGACTGCGTCAGGTGCGCTGGGGGGCCGACTGTAAGGCGTTCCGAAACCGAGATCATAAAATCGAAAAGAGAGCTCAAGTTCATGCGAGGCCGAACTCCAGTTGCTTCGTTGAGCGAGCCCAAAACCTCCGCCTGGGCCACCGACGCGACCATCGAAGGTTCGAGTGGCCTCGATGAAGAAATGTACCGAGTTCCAGTGCGTCTGGGCATTCAACCCCAATGCACCGAAGGCACCGCCTGATGGGTAACGGCTGTGCTCTTGAAAGTCGAGTTGCAACGGTGTTTGTGAGAAAAAGGGGTTGGCTGCGAAACCCGTGACGCCCAGAGTCAATCGATTGCTGAATGACAGAGCCAGATGACCGCCGCTGGCCAGTTCATCAAATACATTCGAGAGCGTGCTTGAGACGAGGCGCGTTTTCCCATCGGCTAAATAGACAGATGGTGCCTGACACTGCGGGTCGCGGTCGTCGTTTGGGTTTGTGCAGACGCTGCGATCGTACAATTCGTATTGATAGAGAGACCTCTGTTGATACGAGACAAAGCCATATACAGAAAACAGAATTTCTTGGCCCAATGAAATGCGCTCAATTGATCCAGCGAGCCCTCGAAAGTTTTCGCGCCAGTTGAAATCAGGGGTGAGGTAAGCACCCAGTTCAGCGGGCTCGCATGTTTCAGACAGATGGCATGCCTTGGTTAAACTGCTGGGAGGCTGAAAATCATCACTCAAGTAAATGCCATTGGGTGTGACGCGCTTGGTGGTGTCGAGGGTCAGTCGTTCACCAAACCCAATCGTAAATGTTCCCAACAGCAATTTGGCGTTGCCGGGTTCCCAGAGCGCGAACGCCCGAGGAAGTTGAGGTCGGTAGCCGAAACCGTCACTGACGAGACTTTTGCCTGAGGGGTCAACTTTCGGTTGCCCGGCACGCAGCCGAGTGGTGGTGACCATAAATCCCGCCGAAAGATTCTCAGGCCCGTAGAGTC
>JAYUVR010000191.1:0-2166 GCA_043753955.1 Archangium sp.
GCACAATCGTGCGGTTTTCACGCGCGAAAACCAAATCACTTCACGTCCTTATGCGCGCAAAAGCCGTGAAACTGCAGCTGCCAAACGAATCTGGAATTACCAATATGACAAATTAAACCGTCTCTCTTTTCTCACTCCTCCCGGCGGCAGTCTTCAGCCTCAGTCCTGGGCATATGACGCCCTGGGCCGCACCACCCGTCACGTCGAGGGCGCCAGGGCCTGGAATACCACCTGGACAGACGGCATCGCCGTTACCACTTCCCCTTCCGGTGACACCGTCGCTCGCCTCACCGACTCTAGAGGCCGCTTACTCAAACACGCCGTCGTTGCCCGCGGGGCTGAGTCTGCTGCTTCCGTCGACGCCTACTCTTTTGTCTTTGATGGCCTCGACTCGCTGCGCACCATGACAGAGGGCAATCGTAGTCATGGTATTTCTGTTTACACACATGACGCGGCCTCTCATCTCCTGGAGTCCGTCTCTCGCAATGGCCAGAGTGTCAATTACACCTACCACCCCGCTTCCCGAAGAGTGGCATCAGTGTCTTCTGTGGCCATGGGCAATGCCTCGCTCGCTTATGCCTACAACGCCACCACGCGTAGACTGGAATCCGTCACCGGCGCCCAAGGCATCGCCAACATTGCTTGGGAAAACGGCGGCCAGCGTCTGGCTTCCATTGCCTACCCTGACGGCCACGCCTCAGAAGCCTTCTGTTTCGACGGCCCAGGCAGACTGGCTTCGGTGCAGTACAACGGCACCTGCGCCGCCCCAGGCACCTCTCGCCGCTTGTACTCTCACGACGAGAGGGGCAACCCTCTCACCGAGTCTTTTGCGGGAGAAATTCGCACCTTCAAATATGACTTGGCCAACCGACTCGCTGACTTCACTGACTGGAATGGTGTTTCCACTGTCTTGGCATTGCATCCAGACGGCACCCGTCAGTCGGAAACCCTCAATGGCATCCAACGCAATTATATTTACAACACCACCGGGGCGCTGACTTCCGTCGTCAATGCCACCTCTGGTGCCACCGTCGCTTCTTGGACGTATTTGCAAGACGGCCGTGTCTCTGCCCGTACCGTCAATGGTGTCTCTTCGACATATTCGTGGGATGTCTTCGGCCGCATGGTGGCCGCCACCACACCTGCCGGCACCGTCACGCAAGAATACGATGGCCTGGGCCTGAGACGTAAATCCTCTGGCCTCAGCAATGCCAGCTATACCTGGGTCGGCGAGTCTCAAGTCGCTGAAGGCAACCAACTCCTCGCCTCCGTCGGCCCCTACCTCATCGCTCAAGGCCCAGTGCGGTTTAGCCACGACGCCCTGGGCAGCGTCGTCAGCCAATACAAACCACCCGCACCGCCTCTACTTGAGGCCACTTCTCAAAACCAATTCGGTGCCTGGGGCCTCCCTCTCGGCGGCCCTCAGCTGACTTCCATTTCACATACAGGCCACCGCTTCGAAGAGAAACTCGGACTCACTCAGGCCAAGATGCGCTGGCTCGACAATGACTTCGGGCTCTTCCTCTCAAAAGATTCCGTCGGCGCTCGCTCCTATTTGTCGACACCTAACGGCATTGGCTCTTTCAGCTATGCCAACCTCAATCCACTTCGGTTTGTGGACCCTGACGGCCGCAGCGCCAAATGCGGCACTCAAGGCGGTGGCGGCAACAACGAGGCCGAAGAAGAGTGTTTTGCCAGCGACGACATGACCAGGCTAAACCAAGCCACTGCTCAAGCGCTGCATCAATACGGAACCATCGCCGCAGATGCATATGAAGGCATGTTGAGCATCCCGGGGGAAGCGCCCGGGACTTACATCTCAACGCCACAAAGCAAAATAGGCGGCGCCATCATGGGTGCCGGCGTCCATGCCGTCGTCTCGCTCCCTTACAGCATCGCTTCCATTCCTGAGCTCCCGGTACACCTCTACGAGTCACGTACGCAATTCGACCAAGCCCAAGAATCAATGATGCATGGGTGGGTCTACGAAAATCAGGAAGAATTCCTCTCGGGCGCTGCTCAAATGAGCGGCACAGTTTCACTCTGGTCTGGAACTCTTGCCGGCGCGGTTTCAGTCGCCAAGCCCGCCCCGGGAAGCCTGCTCGCTCAACCCGCTCTTGAGGCCCTCGCTCCTTCGAATTGGAACTTCCGACTTCAGCCGATGCT
>JAYUVR010000192.1:0-9337 GCA_043753955.1 Archangium sp.
TCAAGCTCAACGCGACCGGTATCGACCACAGGCTGTCGGTGTGCACTTTTTGCGGTGACGCGACGTACACGACAAAGGCGAGCAGCCCTGCGGCGAGCGACGCTCTCGTACCCAACCACGTGCGCATGCACGTCTCTTCTCACGAGCAAGACACAGAGGCCACTGGCGCAATCGGGCCGACAATGCATTGCGCCAAGGTTGAGCCTGGTGTGGGTGTGGCACTGACGTAGTCAAAGAAGCCCGTCCTCTGCTTTACTTGCAGCCAGTTCCTCACCCCGCTTGTCGTCACCGCGGTCCGAGCCCGCGGCGGGGGAGACCGATTCCATCGGCCGTACACGGGCAAGGGACCTACGACACATGAGCATGACGAGCTGGTCGGAAAGAATCGCCGGACTTCAAGACAAACGTGAATACCAAACCCTAAATTGGGAGGGCAGCTTCGACGAGTACATCGAGCTCGTTCGTCAAAACCCGCGCGTTACACGCACCGCCTACCAACGCGTGTACGACATGATTTTGAGTCACGGGAAGACGGAATACATCGACAATAAAAAGCGCCTGGTGCGCTACCACTTCTTTAGCGACGAATCGAATGGCGGTCGTGACGCTGTCTTCGGTCTCGACGTGCCTCTGATGAAGTTGGTGAACGTCTTCAAAGCCGCCGCTCATGGGTATGGGGCTGAGAAGCGTGTGATTCTTTTGCATGGGCCCGTGGGCTCATCAAAGTCCACCATCGCGCGTGTATTGAAACGCGGGGTCGAAGAGTATTCCAAGAGCCCAGAAGGCGCTTGCTACACGTATTCGTGGAATTTCTCAGAAAAGGTGACGCTGCTCGATGGCACCTCACTTTCTGGGCAAATTAGGTCTCCGCTTCACGAAGAACCGCTCAAGCTGATTCCTCGCGACGCGCGCCAAAAGCTCCTCGCCGAACTCCTGCAGAACCAAAACGGCTACACGGTGCCTGAACTGGGTGAATTAAACCCTTCATGCCGGCTCATCTTCAAAATGCTGCAGCAGCGTTACGATGGTGATTTGGCCAAGGTGTATCAACACGTACGCGTGCATCGACTGGTGTTCAGCGAAAAAGACCGCATTGGTATCGGTACTTTCCAGCCCAAAGACGAAAAGAATCAAGACTCGACCGAGCTCACCGGCGACATCAACTACAGACGCATCGCCGAGTACGGTTCAGACTCAGACCCGCGCGCATTTAACTTCGATGGAGAATTCTGCGTCGCCAACCGCGGCGTCATCGAATTCGTCGAAATGCTCAAGCTCGACGTGGCCTTTTTGTACGACCTTCTCGGGGCTACGCAAGAGCACAAAATTAAGCCAAAGAAGTTTCCCCAAACCGACATTGATGAAGTGATTATCGGTCACACGAACGAGCCTGAATTCAAGAAGCTCGAATCAAATGAGTTCATGGAAGCCCTGCGCGACCGAACCATTAAAATCGATATTCCATACATCACCAAGTTGTCTGAAGAGATTAAAATCTACGAAAAGGAATTCAACGCCACGCGCATTCGCGGCAAGCACATCGCTCCGCATACGCTCGAAATGGCCGCCATGTGGGCCGTGCTGACCCGCTTGGAAGAGCCAAAGAAACACAACCTTTCGGTGATTCAGAAACTCAAATTGTACAACGGCAAAACGTTGCCCAATTTCACCGAAGACAACATCAAGGAACTTCGCAAGGAATCATCGCGTGAAGGTCTCGAGGGCATTAGCCCGCGCTACATTCAAGACAAAATCAGCAACGCCTTGGTGAGCGACAAGTCGGAAAGCAGCATCAACCCGTTCATGGTGCTCAATGAACTCGAGACAGGGCTTAAACAACACTCGCTCATCGCCAGTGAAGAGCTCCGAAAAAAATACCGCGAGCTTTTGAACGTGGTGAAGCAGGAATACGAAGACATCGTGAAAAATGAGGTTCAGCGAGCCATTTCAGCTGACGAAGATGCGATTGCGAAGTTGTGCAGCAATTACATCGACAACGTCAAAGCCTATACTCAAAAAGAGAAGATTAAGAACAAGTACACGGGCCTGTATGAGGAACCCGATGAAAGACTGATGCGGTCTATCGAAGAAAAAATCGATATTCCAGACAGTCGCAAAGACGATTTCAGGCGCGAAATCATGAATTACATCGGTGCACTGGCTATCGATGGCAAGGCTTTCAATTGGCGCACCAATGAGCGATTGCAAAAGGCGCTGGAGCTCAAACTCTTTGAAGATCAAAAAGACAGCATCAAACTCAAGACGTTGGTGAGTTCGGTGGTCGACAAAGAGACCCAAGAGAAGATCGACGTCGTCAAAAGCCGGCTCATCAAGAACTTCGGCTATGACGAAGAGTCAGCCACCGATGTACTCAACTTCGTTGCGAGCATCTTTGCTCGTGGCGACGCGAAAGAGTGACGCGCCGTGGCCCTGCGTATCGATCAAGATCACAGTCGCTTCAAGGCCATCGTCCGCGGGAAGATTAAGCAAAATCTCAAAAAGTACGTTCAACAAGGCGAGATGATGGGCAAAAAGGGGAAAGAGTTCGTCTCTATCCCCGTGCCGTTTATTGACGTTCCTCGCTTCAAACATGGCTCGCGGCAAGGCGGGGTTGGCCAAGGTGAAGGCAACCCCGGCGACACCATTGGGCAAGGCCCGCAACAGCCCGGCGACGGCTCTGGCAAAGCGGGCGAAGGAGAAGGTCAACACGTACTCGAAGTCGATGTCTCGCTCGATGAATTGGCCGCCATCATGGGAGAAGAGCTCAAGCTCCCGAATATTGAACACCGAGGCAGCGACAAGATTGTCACCACTCGCATCAAATACACCGGTATCAATACCGTCGGCCCCCAGTCCCTACGTCATTTCAAACGCACGTTCAAAGAAGCGCTCAAACGTCAGATTGCTTTGGGCACGTACAGTGCTGAACGGCCCATCGTCATTCCCATCAAACAAGACGTGCGCTATCGCACTTTCAGACTCGAAAACCTGCCTGAGACAAATGCCGTCATTATTTACATGATGGATGTCTCGGGTTCGATGGGCGATGAACAGAAAGAAATTGTTCGCATCGAAAGTTTCTGGCTCGATACCTGGTTGCGACATCAATACAAAGGCATCGAAACCCGCTTCATCATTCATGATGCCGTGGCCCGCGAAGTCGACCGAGAAACCTTTTTCCATACTCGGGAATCTGGCGGCACCATGATTTCGAGCGCCTATAAATTGTGTCGAGACATCATCAAGGCCGACTACCCTGCCAGTTCTTGGAACATCTACCCCTTTCACTTTTCAGACGGCGACAACTGGTCAGCCGACGACACTCGGCAGTGCATTGATATTTTGAAAGGCGATGTCTTGGGAGCGGTCAACCAATTCGCCTACGGGCAAGTTGAATCACCCTATGGCTCGGGGCAATTCATCAAAGACCTCCGTGAACATTTAGGTGGCAATGAGAAGGTCTGTCTGAGTGAAATTACTGACAAGGCCGCTATCTATGGCTCAATCAAAGACTTTTTGGGGAAGGGTCGATAATGCCCAAATCACTCACCCCCCGATTGATGGACCTGAAGCGAGAAATCGAAGGGTATGCTCGAAGTTTTGGTCTCGATTTATTTGAGACTGTCTTCGAAGTACTCTCGACCGATGAGCTCAACATGGTGGCTGCCTATGGTGGCTTTCCTACGCGCTACCCTCATTGGCGCTGGGGTATGGACTTCGAGCAGCTCGCGAAGAGTTCTGAATACGGCCTGTCGAAAATCTATGAATTGGTCATCAACAATGACCCTTGTTTTGCTTACCTGCTCGAAGCCAATGCCGAGGTCGACCAAAAGCTGGTGATGGCGCACGTCTATGGCCACAACGATTTCTTTAAGAACAATTTTGCCTTCAAATTCACCAACCGAAAAATGGTTGATGAAATGGCCAATCACGCGACCCGCGTACGCCGGTGGATCGACAAGATTGGGGTAGAAAAAGTCGAAGACTTCATCGACCTGGCGCTCTCGCTTGAGAACCTCATCGACCAGTACGCCCCGCACATTAAACGCAACCCCGACCCCAAAGTGGCTGAGTCACAACAAAACGTTCGAGCCGAGGGCATTCGCGTCGACAAAGACTACATGCGGCCGTACATGAACCCGGCCGAGTTCGTCACTTCGCAGCAGAAGAAAGTCGACGCCGAAAAGCTGCTGCAGAAGAAATTCCCCGAGCGCCCTCAACGCGATGTGTTGGCTTTTCTGCTTGAGCATGCGCCGCTCGAAGGTTGGGAACATGAGATTTTGTCGTTGGTTCGCGAAGAGGCCTATTACTTCGCTCCCCAGGCCCAGACGAAAATCATGAACGAAGGGTGGGCCAGCTACTGGCATTCCACCATCATGACGACGCGGGCTTTGAAGGACCACGAAATCATCGACTACGCCGATCACCATTCAGGCACGATGGCGACTCAGCAAGGCAAGTTGAACCCGTACAAACTGGGCATCGAGTTGTACCGAGACATCGAAGAGCGCTGGAACAAAGGCCGCTTCGGTAAAGAATGGGAAGAGTGCGATGACTTGCGGGTGCGCCGAAGTTGGGACAAGAATCTTGGCGCCGGTCGGGAAAAAATATTTGAAGTGCGCAAGCACTACAATGACATCACTTTTATTGATGCCTTTTTGACCCCTGAATTTGCCATCGAGCAAAAGCTCTTCGTCTTTAACTTCAACGACAAGAAGAGCACTTGGGAAATAGCCACCCGAGAATTCAAGAAGGTCAAACACAAGCTCTTGCAGTCATTGACCAACTTTGGGCAACCGGTCATCGATGTGATTGACGCGAACCATGAGAACAAAGGAGAACTCGTGCTCTCGCATAAACATGATGGGGCAGATCTCGACCCCAACTACGCCAATCAAACACTGAAAAATCTCCAGCAGCTGTGGAAACGGCCGGTAGGCATCATCACCCGAGCTGAGGGCAAGGGCCTGATGATGCGGCACGATGGCCAACAGTTCACCGAAAAAAAGGTCGACCTCTGATAGCGATGCAGGGTCTCAAACGTCGCATTACGTTTAAGATGTGCCGCGACCCCGCCTCGAAAGTGCGGTAGTAATCGATTGCTCTATGGAAGTGCCTCTCGAAGATTTTGAGCAACTGGCTCGAGACCTTGGGTGTTCTCTTCACCGCTCGGCCCAACAACTCTCTTTGGTTTCGCCGCAGCCCGGTTGTGCCATGCACTTTCGGGTTGAAGAGTCTCAAGCTCGACTCATCAGCATCGACGTGCACGAAGACCCTCAAGGTGTCTTCTTTCGTGACGTCGTAGGACTGGTACTGCAACTGTATTCAGGAAACCTCGAAGCTGAACTCACCTGGTCTCCAGATGGTGCCCTCGAAGAACACGTACACATTCATGCGGGTGAAACATCGCACCCGCTTCTTTTTGAAGCGCGCCCTGCCCCAGAAGATGCCGAAGATTCGCGGCTTCCGGTGGTTGATTTCTCTGTGCCCCTCATCGAGCAATGGCTCGCTGATGCTGACCAGGCGTGGGAAGAATACATGCGCCTCAAGAGCATTCGAGAAAGACGCTCGAAGTGCCTGACGTAACCCTTCGAAGCGTCTACGCTTCTGGTTCATGTTGATTTTCGCCTGCCTCAGTGTGCTGCTTGCAGCCCAAGACTCGACCCTCGTTAAGAATCGTCGCCTCGAAAACAATCAGACCGTCGCCAAAGCGCTCTATGCAGCGGGGCTCGATGATTTGACCGTCAGTGGACTCCAAGGCGCTTTGGCTGCGGCCGAGTTCGATTTGAAGAAGGCCCACCCGGGAGATCAAATTCGTCTGGTGTACCGGCATGGGCAGGTCGATGTTTTGGACTATCGACGAAGCATACTTACTGAATGGCAGGTACGCCGTGAGGGCGACCGCTACATCGGCCGCAAGCGAGAAATCGAACGCGAACAAACAGTGCAGACGGTCGAGCTGAAGGTTGAATCGAATGTCTGGGCCGCGGCCCTCGCCGCAGGAGAACGACCAGACATTGCCGTCACCTTGTCTGACGTCTTCGCGTGGGATGTCGACTTTTATCGAGATGTGCAGAAGGGAGACCGCATGCGCGCGGTCGTGGAAAAGACGCTCCACAAAGGGCGCACGCTTGGGTACGGGCGGGTATTGGCGGCCGAGTACGTAGGAAGCACGGTGGGTACAAAGCGGAGCTTCCGCTACAAAATGCCCGATGGCACTGAGACCTTTTTCACCGAAGAAGGGTTGTCGGCCAGAAAGACCTTCCTCAAGTCGCCCCTCAAATACGCCACCGTAACTTCGGGTTTTGGGAGTCGATTTCACCCGGTGCTCAACTACGTTGGCAATCACAATGGCGTCGACTACCACGCTCCTTCAGGGACGCCGGTGTGGGCCGTTTCAGATGGCCTGGTGACCCGAGCCGGGTGGGACAATGGCGGTGGCAATGTCGTCTGTGTGCGCCACTTGATGAGTTTCGAGAGTTGCTACATGCACTTGTCTCGAATTTTGGTGAAGGCCGGTCAGCGCATTGCCCAAAAAACCGTGTTGGCAGAATCAGGAAACACCGGTCAATTGACTACGGGCCCGCACCTGCACTTTGGCCTCAAACGAGGCGGCAAATGGGTCAACCCGCTCAATCAGAATTTTCCCCGCGCAGAACCACTGCCCGGCACGTTGATGGACGATTTTCGTCAACACATTGCAGATACCGCGAGCAAGCTGTCGGCGAGCCCGATGGCGGCTTTTGGTGCGAAGTAAATAATCTCTACCGCTTCTTCAAAACGAGGGGTCAGCATGTCTACCGATGCGCGTACCGGTTCGTCGCCCGAATCGCTGAGGCAAGGTTTCGTCGACCACGTCGAATTCAGTCGGGGAAAAAATTTTGATTCTGCCGGCCAGTGGGATCGCTACAACGCCTTGGCGTTGACTCTGCGAGATCGACTGGCGAACAGTTGGGTCAAAACAGCGCGGCGTTACTACCAGCGCGACGCGAAGCGCGCGTACTACCTCTCTGCGGAATATCTCTTAGGGAGAGCGCTGGGGAACAACCTCATCAACATGGGGCTGTGGGACCAAACCCGTGAAGCGCTGCGCCATCTGGGGGTTGACCTCACTCAGCTCCTCGAGATGGAACCTGATGCGGGCTTGGGCAATGGTGGCTTGGGCCGTCTCGCTGCTTGTTTTCTTGATTCGCTGGCGACGCTCGACATGCCCGCCGTCGGCTACGGAATTCGCTACGAATTTGGCATTTTCAGTCAGGAAATTGTGCGCGGTTACCAAGTCGAACGGGCCGACGAATGGCTCAAATTCGGCAACCCATGGGAAGTGGTTCGACCTGATCGCATCGTGCCCGTTCGCTTTTACGGTCACGTGGAACATGGCCAGCACGCAGATGGCAAGTCAGCAGCGCAATGGACTGGAGGCAAAACGGTGCTGGGCGTGCCGTGGGACATTCCCATTGCGGGGTTTGGGGCCAAAACAGTCAACACCCTGCGACTGTGGCAAGCACGGGCTTCGGCAGAGTTCGATTTCGGCCTGTTCAACGACGGCGACTACGAGCGCTCAGTGGTGGAAAAGAATGACTCGGAAGTCATCTCGAAGGTGCTCTACCCGAACGATCAAAACCAAGCCGGCAAAGAGCTTCGGCTCAAACAAGAGTACTTCTTCGTCGCCTGTTCCATCGCCGACATCATGCGGCGCTACCTCAAGACGCATAAAGACTTCACTCAATTTCCCCACAAGGTTGCCATTCAACTCAATGACACCCACCCTGCCATCGCCATCGCCGAATTGATGCGGGTGTTGATGGATGAGAAGCGATTGCCTTGGGAACAGGCCTGGGGCATCACGCAGAAAGTCTTCGGCTACACCAATCACACGCTGTTGCCAGAAGCGCTTGAGAAGTGGCCTGTCTCGTTGTTTGAGCGCCTGTTGCCGCGGCATTTGGAAATCATCTTCGAAATCAACACCCGGCATTTGCGAGCGGTGCAAATCCGCTGGCCGCACGACGAAGCCAGGCTGGAACGAATGTCGCTCATCGGAGAGGGCCGCGAAAAACAAGTGCGCATGGCGTACTTGGCTGTCGTGGGAAGCCACTCTGTCAACGGAGTGGCCGAATTACATACTCAATTGCTCAAACAAGACGTGCTCAACGACTTCGCCGAAATGTTCCCTGAGCGGTTTAACAACAAGACCAACGGGGTGACGCCGCGACGTTGGCTTCTGGCCTGCAACCCGCGATTGGCCCGTCTCATCACCGAGGCCATCGGAGACGGTTGGGCCACAGATCTCGACCGCCTGCGCGACCTCGAGAAATTCGCCGACGACCCCACCTTCGTTTCGAAATTCCGAGAGGTAAAAAAGGCCAACAAAATCGACTTGGCCAATCACTTACACGAAGTGATGGGAGCCACCCTCGATACGAGTGCCATCTTTGACGTTCAAGTCAAACGATTGCACGAATACAAGCGGCAGCTGCTCAACGCGCTTCACATCGTGCATTTGTGGGCCAAAGCGCGCAACGACCCCAAGAGCATCATTCACCCGCGAGCCTTTCTCTTCGGAGCCAAAGCCGCGCCCGGTTACCGCAGCGCGAAGATGGTGATTCGGCTCATCAATGGCATCGCCGAAGTGGTGAATTCTGAATCTGAGCGCAGTGGCCTGCGAGTCAATTTTATTCCAAACTACCGTGTGTCGTTGGCAGAACGCATTATTCCCGCAGCAGATGTCTCAGAACAAATCAGCACCGCGGGAATGGAAGCTTCAGGCACGGGCAATATGAAGTTCGCCATGAATGGCGCTCTCACCATCGGTACGCTCGACGGCGCGAACATCGAAATTCGCGACTTGGTGGGGCCCGAGAATTTCTTTCTGTTTGGTCAAACCGCAGACGAAGTCAATAAAACCAAGGCTGCAGGGTACAGTGGCCGGCAGGTATACAATTCAAACCCAGCCGTCAAAGAAGTGATTGACCTCATGTCTTCAGGGTTTTTCTCGCCTGAAAACAACGAGCAATTTCGACCCTTGGTCGATTCACTTCTCAACGATGACCCTTACCTCGTCTTGGCCGACTTTGATGCCTATGTGCGTTCCCAAGAAGAGGTCGCGCGTAAATACGCTGACCCCAAAGCGTGGTGGCGTTCAGCCATCATCAACGTTTCTCGAATGGGCTTCTTTTCGTCTGATCGAACCATTCGGGCCTACGCCAAAGACATCTGGGGCATTGAATCGATACGGCCTCAGGCCGGCGAGTAGTCGCTACTGGAAGCTGAGCCAACCGAAGCGTGGGAGGGCGTGAAAGTCGCCCACAAAGAGGGGCGAGAACGACTGCCCTTCAAT
>JAYUVR010000193.1:0-2429 GCA_043753955.1 Archangium sp.
GAATCGATTCAGCGCGAAGTGGCCCGCTATTACAAGTTGGCGGTCGACGAGTTGCGAGGTGAGCGGCGCGTGAAGCACGTCGCTCATGCGCGTCAAGTAGCCATGTTCTTGTGCCGCACCCTCACTGCCGCCTCGCTGCCGGAAATTGGCAAGCGGTTTAATAAAGACCATTCCACCGTGCTCACTTCAGTTCGCAAAATCGAAAATCTGAAGGAATGCGATGAGCAGCTCAAACTCGAACTGGGCGAGCTCAACTTCAAGCTCGCCAACGTTTGAGCCGCACTTCAGTGAGATGAAAGCGGCACCGCTTCGAGCATTCCGAAGCTGATCAACCGCTCGGTGGCATCTTTGACCTCGCTTTGAGTCGTGCCGCAGTCGCGCAGCGCGTCGGCGGTCTCTTTTAAGGTGCGGCCCGCAGTCCCAAATTCAACCAAGTACTGGGCATCTTCGGGAACCAAACCGCGAGGGCCACTCCACGCTTTGCGGGCTGCATCGAACTCGGCGCGCCCAGTGCCCGTGCGGGCTGCGGCGATAGTGAGCTCGTAGGCTTTCACCGCTTCGGCACCTTTTTCAGAAAGGCGAAACTTCTGCGAGCGCCCGTAGCGCACCTTCTCTGGTTTCAAGTCACTCATGGTGCAGGAGTTACAACGAGCTGCTGCGCACGGGAAAGAATCTCGGCAGCATTCTTGGGGTCTTCTGCGCGAACGGTCACCGCAAAACCATTGCCCGTCGAGGCCACTTTCGCTTGGGCGCCCTTGGGCACCAGCGGGCAGGTGGGCATTTCTGGAACGTCATGGCCAAGCGAAGCATTTCGAGCGAGGTGACAGTCGATGAGCCGTTGTAACCATTCTGCGGTCAACCCGGGGACCGCGCGAAAAGTGACTATCGCCCCCGTGGTGCGATTCGTCGGCATTTTGGCGCTCCCCGTGCGCTCGGTGAGAGGCTGCACACCGGCGATGTCTTCTGAATGCTCGAAGGGGCTTACATCTTTGTCGTCGAGGGGAATGCCGGCACAGGCGCGCTCTTCAGCTTCATGCAAGGTGGCTGCGGCGGCTCGATGTTGGGCCGCCAGACGACGATGTTGTTCAGCCCTCGTGCGGTGATTCTGAGTGGGGCTTACCACGGAACTCCAGCACAAATCATTGCTGGGAGGCACCTGCCCCGTTTCACCACTCACCTGCGCCCGACACCGCAAGGCCATGGCATTGGAAGCGTCTTCCTCGGGAACGGTGGCCTGTGCCTTTTCGGTTGCCACCACGGCAGCGGCTTCGTGCTCGGCCGCACTCATGTCACTGGGGCGAACACGTGGAGACGCGCACCCCAAGCACACCACACTCACCACCATCAATGCTCGAATCATGTCGTCACCTCTTCAACGGGTTTCTGTAGCAAGCATGAGCGCCCCCATCTTTGAGAGGGGTGCTAATTTCCACTCCCCACCGCACCCAGTTCATTGGCTGCGATGTCCTGCGATGCGACGACCCAGTCGTGATCTCCACCTTCCTCTTGAATCACTACAGGCTTGCCGTCGAAGGTGAGCCGTTGACCCGGGTAAATGAAGGTTCTGAACATGTACCTCGCCAGCGAAGGCTGTTCAAGCGCGGGAGCGATGGTGGGGTGTACGTGCTCTCTATGGGCGGCCGGCGCGAGGCTCCAATGGAGCCCTGGCGTCATGTGATGAATGCCGTGGTAGCCGTTGTTTAGGGTGAAGAAGTTAAAGAGCCCACCTACGAAATTACGCGAATGATTGGTGGGGTGATTTTGATTGCACCCGTCGTGCTGAAGAAAATTAACGGTGGTGATGCCCCACACGGCAAACACGTGAGGGATAAAAACGAAAAGCACTGCTTTTTTCCAATCGAGCGCGAGCAGTAAGACTTTCACCCCCCACACCGCCACGATTTCAACCCACAGCTGCTTGTTCCACTGGGGCAACCGCTGCTTCATCATCTTCTTGTATCTGTAATTTCCAGCAGTAACCCCAGGGCCGACCGCTAAGAAGAAGAAGAGAAAATTGAGCAGGTTCCAGCGAAAATTCACCTTGGTGGTGCGCATGACGTCTTCGCGCTCTTGGGTGAATTTGTGATGCGAAAGATTGTGCCCCGGCACGTATTCGCTGATGGGAAAGCCGTACGAAAGGCTCACCCAGACTTGGAACATTCGGTTCGCGAACCGCGAGCGGAAAACAGGGCAATGCACGGTGTTATGGGCGATGATGGCGCAGATCCACGAGCTGATGCAGGTGACGACAACCCAAAGGCCCAAGAGTAGGCCTGTGGGTTCGACCAGCCAACCTGCGGTCGCCAGCACCGCGAAGAGGCACAGAAAAAACAATGACCTCCAATCAGCGGAAAAACGAAGCATGGTCACCGGCTTCTTCGCTCACCCACAAGTCACAGTAAAGCGCTTAGGAGTTCCCAGTCAGGGGG
>JAYUVR010000194.1:0-7637 GCA_043753955.1 Archangium sp.
TTGGTATTCAGCCAATGGACTTCAATGCTCGACTTGATTGAACCCGCTCTTCGCGCTGCTGATTTAACTTTTTCTCGCCTCGATGGCTCGACGCAAAACAGAGGTGAAGTTGTACAGCAGTTCCAATCTCCCGAAGGGCCGACGGTGCTGCTGATGTCTCTCAAAGCCGGTGGCACAGGCTTGACACTGACTGCGGCAGACCACGTTTTTTTGGTCGACCCCTGGTGGAACCCGCAAGTCGAAGCCCAAGCCGCAGATCGCGCCCATCGCATCGGTCAAGACAAACCCGTGTTTGTGTATCGTTTGGTATCGCAGGGCACCGTGGAAGAGCGCATTCTTCAACTACAAGACAAGAAAAGAGCACTCTTCGAGGCCGCCCTCGATGGAGGCGCAGTAGGCGCTGGCGGACTCACGCGAGAGGACCTGTTGGCTTTGTTTGACTGAACGCTCACTTACTGCCCTTGGTCAGCTCCTGCGCACCTGACGTCGGCGAGGTTGGGCCAAAGTGAACGCTGTCGGTTGCGGTCTTCTCGACGTTCACCTGGTTCCCCGGAGCGCCTGGGTACTGGCTGGCTGCCGACGTGCCGGCCGCCAAACGACCCAGCGGGGTGATGGCGAATTGGGTCACTGCTGGCTCACACGTCTGAAGCGTCGAGATGTCATTTGCGGCCACGCAGGCGTTGGTATTGGGCTCGCAAGAGCTTCCCATGTCAGGGGAACCGGTGAAGTAGATTTGGGTTGCGCTCGATTTGAGCTGCGCGCCGCAGTAACCAAAACCAAGACCGGCAACGGCCATTTCCAAGGTTCGTGTTCCTGAATGTGCTTGAAGTGTGATGAGGCCGTAGGAGCCGCCACTGGTCGCTCCATCGGCAATGCCAATCCATGCTCTCACCGTGTATTGATTGGCAGCCCCCTGCACCGGCTCGATTCGAGCGGCCAATGGGCCGGCCCCTACAGTACTGAACAGATAGGTGACCTCGTCCTTTTGCGCGAATTGAAGAAAGTCGCTGCCAATGCGCACGAAACATTGAGCAAAGAATGGCACGTTCTCACCCAACACATTCAGGTTGAAGGCGACCGGGTCTTGACTGGAACACCCACCCGTGGTGCCCGCCAACTGGGCGTTCACGTCTGTTAGTCTGGAATCAATATCATCGAGTATCCGAAAGACGTTGGTTGGCCCGCTGGTGAAAAATCGCGTCTTCACATCGTTGGAATCAAGAGGCTGCCTGAGGGTCAGCGGTGCCGATGATGATGCCGTGCCGCCCAGGGCTGGTGGGGTCGCAGCTCTCACCGGGGGCCCAATCAATGGCAAAATCACCGAGCTGCCCGCTTTTTCTGGAATGCATGCCACCAAACCACTGAGCAGACATGCCCCAACCACAGACGCAACCCAACCGCATCGGATGATCATTTGCCCTTTATGGCGCACGCCACCAAGAGCACAACTTTATGGAGGCCTGTTGTTATGTTTAGCAGTCAATGCCCATGAGACTCTTGTGAGTGCCCGCCCGAACCCGCTTGAAATTGAGCATGCCATGCTCGAGATGCTTCGAGAGCGAGGCACTTCAACAGCCTGTCCATCGGAAATCGCGCGTGCACTCAGACCCACCAGTTGGCGCTCGTTAATGGCAGCGGTGCGCGAAGTGGCTGCGGATCTGCAAAAGCGAGAACTGGTCGACGTGTATCAGCACGGCGTCCCCGTGAAATTGCCAACTGCAAAGGGGCCAATTCGTCTGCGATTGCGAGAAGTCATCTCCACGAACTATCGAAAGCACCCTGAGCGCTACCGTATTGGTCGAGGCGAGCAAGGCGTTCTCACCGTCGAGCCGTACAAAAGCGAACTGCTACCGCTCTGGCGATTCGCTACGCCCGAGGCGGCGAAAAAATCATCAGCCGCGTTGTGGCGTGCCTTTCAATCCTATGGCCGCAAAGGCGACTTCGTCGGCATGGACATGGCCCGAAAGTTTCTGCAGATGGGCTGGAGCCGCTCCCGCCGGTACGCGAACCACCCGTCGGGCCGGAAGTACAAAAAGGGCACCCGGCAAAAACTGAGCGCGGTGAATGACCCCGTGAAGGCAAAGAGCGCTGAAATTTTCCGGCTGACTTATGCACGAGCGATGCTCGACCCAGCCTATCGACGCCTTCGTGAGGCTTTTAAGAGGGACGTCGAACGAACCTTTCTACCTGACAAACGGTGAAGCCGCACCGCCAATGCATGGGAGCTGGAACTGAACAATCGTCAATTCCTAACATGACCATTCAACCCACCCGACGCCTGGGCCGACGTCACCGCGTGGGGCATTTCGCCACGGGTGAGGAGTTTCGCCACCAAGCCTAGAGTGTTCCCAAACACAAGATGCGAGAGCACCATCACTGCGGGCCGACCCGGACGATCGAACATCGGCCGTGGCGCGAGGCCAAGCTTCGGAATCCAGCCTTGGTAGCTCGCGCTCCATACCGCCATGCCAAAAGGTGCACCGGTTGCAGGCCCGTACAGTCGACGCGGCAGAAGCGCGTAGAGGGCTCCGGTCGCCGCACCGAACGCAAAATGAGCACCCACTGCGGCGATGTCCACTGTGCGCTTATCGAGGTTGCGATAGCCAAGGCGGGCGAGAATACGGCGGGTCAGCTTTCGGGGCGGGGGTTCGCCGAGCATGCCGGCCCGATATGCCACGGCGAGGGCAAGGGACATGGTCGTGGTGGCCGCAATACCAGCAGCGCCCCCGGCGAGGAGCTTCGAGAGAATTTTATACATGTCTCATTTCAATGCAGAACCCAGACCAACGAACCATTCAGGTACAGGGCAAAAGTTCACCAGTTAAAAGTTCTCCGTGTCCGCATTGGGCTTGAAGGTGTCGCTATCAAATGGCGTTGATTCACCCTATGAAGGCCTTTGGCCGCGCTCGCCTTAATCCAGTGCGATGTGACACCTTCCATGGAGCGAAACTCACAGATGAATCGCATTCTTATTGCTCTGCTGTGCTGCTGTTCGACCGTGGTGTGGGCGGCGCCATGCGCGTTCCCCAAAGAAGCAACGGGCGATGGCTTGGCCGCACTGAGCGATGCTCAGCGCCTCGCTTTTCTTTCTTCGCATTTGTCGAAGGAAGGTGAACGCGCTCGCACGTGGACTTTGGCGTGGGGCGGCGCCTTCGGGGTGCTCACCATCGGCCAGATTGCGGCAGCACCGCTCTTCGCTGCGGAAGATAAGCCAGACATGTATTGGGGCGCGCTCTCTTCCGCCGTGGGTGTGGCTTTTACAGTGCTGGTGCCGCTCAACGTGTTGACTGAGGGCTCCGTATTTATGCAAAAAGCACGAGCGGCGACTGCAGATGACACGTGTGCACTGATTGCCGAAGGCGAGCGGATGCTCGAAATCGGAGCTGCACAAGAAGCATTGAGTCAGCGCTGGTTTGCCCATGTGGGCAACGTGCTGTTGAACGTCGGCTTTGGCCTCATTCTCGGTTTGGGCTATGGCCATTGGAGTTCAGGTCTCCTCAATATGGGCGTGGGGATTGCCGTCGGCGAGGCCACCATTTTTACGGCTCCGACCGAGCTCATCTCAGGTTGGAAACGCTACCGAAAAGGAGATCTCTCTACCGGAATTTCAATTCAAGTCGTGCCCACCGCCGGGCCAGGTCTCGGGCTGGTAATGCATTTTTAAAGAGCGCCTTTGTGGGGCGCGCTACGGTGCGCCCGCTATGAAAATATTGCACCTTTGCTGTATTGGTTTCGTTTTCGCGATTGCATGTGCGCATCAAGCCGCACCGCCAAATCAAACGCACACCGTCGATGTGCCTTCGCCACAGGCTGAAGAACCCATGCTCAAAAAATGGGTAGGCGCTTATGGAGGGCTCCCGCCATTCGATAACGTCGACGTATCGCGATTGAGACCTGCGCTTGAGTTGGCCATGGCTACGCAGCTTGACGAAATCGAAGTCATTGCGAACAACACCCAAGCACCCACATTCGAGAATACCATTGCTGCACTTGAAGACACGGGCCGAAGTCTGAACCGAGTCGGTACCCTGTACAGCGTTTGGCGTACTTCGATGGCTTCACCCGAATTTCAAAAAGTAGAACAAGAGGTGGCACCTCAACTCGCGGCTCACGGCGACGCCATCACTCAAAACGTCAAACTCTTCCGTCGCGTCGAAGCCGTGTTTCTTTCGAAAGAAAAAGAGAGTCTGACACCAGAGCAACAGCGGCTTACCTGGTCGACCTTCACCAACTTCGTTCACTCAGGCGCGAAGCTTGAGGGCGCGGCTAAGACGCGCTCGGCCGCCATCAACCAACGGCTCGCATTGCTCTATACTCAGTTCGGCCAAAATGTACTGGCTGATGAAGAACACTACGCGGTGGTTTTAGAATCAGAGGCCGATCTCGCTGGGCTCCCAGAATCGGTGCGTGCGGGTGCGTCGGCGGCCGCTGAAGGTCGAGGGCTCAAGGGGAAGTGGGTCATCACCAATACCCGTTCTTCGGTGGAACCTTTTCTTTCCTATTCGTCACGTCGAGATCTGCGCCAAAAAGTTTTTAATTACTATATCAATCGCGGTGACAACAACGACAGTCGCGATAATAACAATATCATTGCAGAGATTCTTGAATTGCGCGGCGAGCGCGCCCGCCTGTTGGGTTACCTTACCCATGCACACTGGCAGCTCGAAAACTCGATGGCGCAGACGCCGGAGCGGGCGATGGGCTTGATGAATGCGGTGTGGCCTGCTGCGGTGGCGCGGGTGCATCGAGAAGTCGCTGATATGCAGAAATTAGCCGACGCAGAAAAGGCAAAATTCAAAATAGAGCCTTGGGACTATCGCTACTATGCAGAGAAGGTTCGCAAGGACAAATACGACTTAGATGAAAACGAAATCAAGCCCTATCTTCAGCTCGAAAAACTTCGTGAAGGTATGTTTTGGGTCGCCGGGGAATTATTTGGTTTTGCTTTTGAGCCGGTTTCAAGCGTGCCGGTCTTTCATGCCGATGTCCGGGTTTGGGAAGTCAAAGACAAGGCGACGGGTAAGCACATTGGTCTTTGGTATTTCGACCCCTACGCTCGACCTGGTAAGCGCTCGGGCGCGTGGAAGAGCACCTATCGAAGCCAAGAGCGTTTCCGAGGTGAAATTTCCACCATCGTTTCCAACAATTCAAATTTTGTAAAGCCCAGCGGTGAAGGCCCGGTGTTGATCAGCTGGGGAGATGCTGAGACGTTGTTTCACGAGTTCGGTCACGCCTTGCATGGTCTGGCTTCGAATGTGAATTATCCACTCTTGTCAGGCACAAACGTTGCTCGTGACTATGTGGAATTCCCCTCTCAGCTCTTGGAACATTGGCTTTCGACACCTCAAGTTCTCAATCGTTTCGCATTGCACTACCAAACTGGCAAGCCGCTTTCCCAAGACACGCTGAACAAGATTCAGCGCGCTGCGACCTTCAATCAAGGTTTCGCTACCGTGGAATACTTGGCGAGCGCATTGGTCGATATGAAGCTCCATCTGGCGGTGGAAAAAGTTGATGCCGCCGCGTTCGAGCGGGAAACTTTGGCTGCGTTAAAAATGCCTCCACAAGTCGTGATGAGACACCGTACACCGCAGTTTGGGCACATCTTCGCCAGTGATAGTTATTCGGCCAGTTATTACAGTTACCTCTGGGCTGACACGCTGACCGCAGACGCCTTTGAGGCTTTCACTGAAGGTAAAGGGCCCTACGACCAAGCGGTCGCTTCCCGGCTGAGGAAGCATATTTTTACGGTTGGAAACACGAAGGACCCTGCTGAGAGCTACCGCGCGTTCCGCGGTGCCGATGCGGGCATAGAAGCGTTGATGCGCAAGCGTGGCTTTCCCACCACCACTTCAAAGAGGCCCTAATGAGAAATGCATTCACACTTATCTGTGCGGTGGGCGCGCTGGCGATTTCGGGCTGTTCTCACAGTTCGGCGCTGACATGTCTTTCTGTTGCAGATGGGTTTGGCAGTGTCGGTGCCGTCAAGGTGAGGGCAGAAGAAGTCGTGACAGGCCTCGAAGTGCCTTGGGGCCTCGCATTTTTGCCCAACAAAGACATGCTCATCACCGAGCGGCCCGGTCGCGTGCGATTGGTGCGAGATGGTCAATTGGTGTCATCCCCCGTCGCGACAGTCACGGTATCGTCGAAAGCCGAGAGCGGTCTGTTGGGAATAGTCTTGCACCCGAATTTTGCGACCAATCGATTCTTTTACTTGTACGAAACTGTCGACAAAGCACACAAAACCGTCAACAGAGTGGAACGGTGGACACTTGCCGCTGATGGCCTTTCTGCGTCAGTTGATAAAGTTATTCTTGATGATTTGGAAGCCGCCCAATTTCACGACGGAGGTCGAATTCGTTTCGGCCCTGACGGCATGCTCTATGTTGGAGTCGGCGATGCGAGGGAACCAGACCGCGCACAAGACCCTAGCAGTCTCAATGGCAAATTGCTGCGGCTCACCGATGAAGGGTTGATTCCAGCGGACAACCCCACAGAGCAGTCAGCAGTGTTTTTACTCGGAGTTCGAAATACACAAGGCTTCGACTGGTGGGATGCAGCGACGTTGGTTGTTTCTGATCACGGTCCGTCAGGCGACACAGCCCGCTTTGGTCATGATGAGGTGAGCTTGGCTCGTAAGGGTGACAACTTGGCTTGGCCGACACTGTACGGCTGTGAAGCGAAGGCGGGTTTTGTTTCGCCTGTGCTGACGTGGGACGAGGCGGTGCCTCCAGGTGGCCTTGCGGTGTATCGAAGCGACCTGATTCCCGAGTGGAAAAACAGCATTCTGGTGGGCACGCTGCGTTCGACCCACCTTCACCGCGTGGTGCTCAATGACGAGGCCACGCAAGTTGCCGCTCATGAAGTGTATTTTCAAAATGAGTTTGGCAGGTTGCGAGAAGTGATTGTCAGCCCTGATGGGCAGCTTTATCTCACCACCAGCAATTGCGACGGCCGTGGCGATTGTCCTTCAACCAAAGATAAAGTGTTGCGAGTGGTCAAAGAGTGAATCGGTTATCTGATTCCATGAATGACAGCTACTGAACTGCCTTGGCGCTCTTGGCCTCCAAAGTAGACTTCATTGGTATTCACGAGCACGCCGCGTTTGACGAGAATATCGGGTGGGGGTGGACTGAAGGGCGACATCTGATTGTCTCCCCAACGAAAGAAGCCATCGCCTGCAGCCAGAAATTCATTGTCAGAAAGGGCGAGTACGGCTGAGAATCCCAGGCCCGGCAGTAAAGGAAAGAAAGACACCCACTGTGTGGCTCGTCGGTGCATGTATCGTAAATCGCTGCCTGACCAGGTTTCTCCGACGGCCATGACTTTGAGCGTGTCATGGTTGCCGAAGGTGGTGATGTCTTCCCAATAGGCCTCGGTGCTGGCTGGAAAATCGAGGCCTTCAATGTGAATACTTCCGTTGGGCTGGTACACCGCGACGCCACGTCTGCCCGGAATAAATACCTCGCCGGATTCTGCAATTGAGCAGGTATGGCCATCTTCAATGCCTATGTCTGAGGAGACGTTCGTGAATTCGAGCATTCCCCCATCGCGTTGCGATTCGTAGAGAGAAGTGAGCTCGTAGGTAGCGTGGGTGAGATAGAGAACGATGATTGCCCGGTTCGCTCTGGTACAGA
>JAYUVR010000195.1:0-5042 GCA_043753955.1 Archangium sp.
GATGTTCCCCCGCCTCCGCTGGCCCTGGAGCACGCTCAGCACCCATCGCATGACGCTCGCTATCGTTTGCTGGCTCCCGATGCGCTGCCTGCATCTGAATGCCTCAAAGATGTCGTCGCTCGAGTATTGCCGTGGTGGCATGACTCGGTCGTGCCGCAACTTCGCGCGGGGCTGCGAGTGCTTGTCGTCGCTCACGGGAACTCGTTGAGAGCGCTCATCAAACATCTCGAGCGCATCGGTGACGACGACATCGTTGAGCTCAATGTGCCTACCGGCATGCCTCGTCTCTACCGATTTGATGAGACGCTTTCGTTGAGTGCGAAACCGAAGTACCTCGACGAAGCGGCGGCGCAAGCAGGGGCAGAAGCAGTCAAAAAACAAACGGCCACTCGGGGTTGATTTAAACCTGTCTGTTTTCGCAATGAGGTCTCATTGAGATTCTGGCTTACAGCGATGTTGTTTTTGGGGTGCGACCGGTTCTGCCCACGAACCGAGTCACTCAACGCCCTCGACGGAGGCGCTTTGACCTGCGTCCTCAACACCGACTGCCCTCGCCCTTCGAGTGTGTTGGTGTGCGGGCAGAATGAAGACCAGTTGCGCGATTGCATTGCTTGCACTGAGAACCGCTGCGTGCACTACCGCCCGGAGGCTTGCCCTTGAAATGGGCGTTGCTCTTCTTTCTGACGGGCTTAAACGCCTGTCGAAAGAATGACGCTCCGGCGCATTTAGAAAGAGCGCGCACGGCGCAGTTTCAAAACAAACCTGAATTGGCCATCAGTGAATACAAGCTGGTTCTCGATACGCTCGACCGAGACACGTCTGCGCAAGGCACGCTGTACCGCGGTCGCGCACTTCGAGGCGCGGCTGACCTGTATGCATTTGAGCTTCACGACCCGCGGCGCGCTGTTGAAGTGTACAGAGAACTCATCACCTTGTGCCCCGAAGTCCCCGAAACGCTCGAAGGGCGCATTCATTTGGCCAGTTTGTTGTCGCAACAATTTCACGACATCCCTGGGGCGATTGCCGAGTACACCGCGGCATTGGCTCGAAACCCTCCGCAGTCGGCAGAGCTCGCTTTCATCATTGCCAAGCTTTATTTCGAGCAACAAAATTACGAGCAGTCGCAGCTTGAGGCGAAGAAGGTGGCCAATACCTTTGTCACCAGCCCCTTCGTCGATGATGCACTCTTTTTGCAAGGCCAAGCGCTCTCGATGATGGAAACAAGAAGACCTGAAGCTCAGCGGGTATTTCTCGATTTGTTAGAACGATTTCCTGAGTCTGATTTGAAAGCGCACGCGCTGGTTGAATTGGGGAGAATGAAAGCCGAGTCGGGCGACCCAGAAGGGGCGATTGCTCTGTGGGTCGAAGCGCTGAAGACACACCCGACGCCTCATGCAGTGCAGCAACAAATCGCTCTCGTTCGGCGGCGGCTGCGCGCGACCACGCCTACGCAAATCGGGAATGCGGTGAAGGCGTTTGACAGAGACAAGGTGCCTGTCGTCGAGCGTGCAGCACCGTCTGTTGCAGCCAAGCGGCCATTGCCAAAGACGTCGGCTGAGGCCGTAGGTGGTACTGCGGAAGAAGCGCAGCAAGAAACGGAGATGCCAGCTGAACGAATCGAACCGCCGCCCAGCCCCTGATCACCTCGCCCGGCCGCTTCTCAAATTGAGATGTGTTGCCTTTGATACGCGATAACAGGAGGAACGGGCCCGTCGTGAAATTACTTAGCTCCGCCTCTGCGACGAAGGATCACTCCAGTCAGACGCTTTCGCATTTTGCTCAAGGAGCCTGGAACGACCCCGCGCGCTCGACAGAACTGGGCTTGAGTGAGACCGCTCGCCTCGTATTCGCGGAGCAGCTTCAGCCATTTCTCCTGTGGAGCACAGCGAAATCACTCCATTACTCTGATGTCTGACCACAGGGAACGTCAGGCAATTGCTCGAGTGCTCCACTCCACACCTCACCTGCCAAGAGCCCGCCAGACATGCCAATGAGAGGCCGGCCCGATTCAGGAGTTTCAAAAACGAAATGCTCTCGCCCCCGTCGCAACGCTTGCGGGCGAGCAAACACCGCCACTGGTATTCGCGCAATCTGCCGTCTGACACCGTTTGAATACGAAGCTTCGATATTGCCGCCACTTCTCACGCCAAGCGCTGAGAGCTTGCCGAAGTCGAAACCGTCTTGCTTCGGAGAGAGAATTACTTTCGCAACTTTTAAGTCACTTAAAGAACTCGCGTCGCCCTGAAACACCTGCACTCGAAATTCATCTCGAACCAAGAACCCCTCTGCATTGACATAAAATGTGCCTCGACGGGTAAACGCGTATCTGCTCTTGTCTTTCAGCACAAAGAACCCTGGGCCGCTCAAAGCCACGTCTAAGTTTGAATCAGAATCTTCGAGAGGGCCTTGCCTGTCCGCATCGCTTCCCAACAGCCCACAATCGCTCTCAAAGATCTCCTTTGTCCTCCATGACCCGTTTTGCCCACCACAGCCGCACAACAAAGCCATCACTACCCAATTGATCTTCATTTCATTTCTCCTCTGGGCATGAGCTTTCAGGCAGTTGCTCGAGCGCGCCACCCACCACCTCGCCTCGCACCAGCCCGCCAGGAATTCCAATCAGAGGCCCTCCCGATTCAGGGGTCTCAAAAACGAAATGTTCTCGCCCCCATTGCAACGCTTGCGGCCGAGCGAACAACGCAATCGCCATTCGTGCAATTTGGCGGCTGATGCCGTTTGTATACGAAGCCTCAATATTTCCGTCACCTCTCACTCGAAGCGCAGACAGAGTGCCGAAGCCGTAACCATCTTGCTGCACAGAGCGAATCTCACTGCGAAACGCGAATTGAGTAACCCCTTCGAAGAGTTTAAAAGTCAGGTGCTGACGTCTACCCACTGCACGAGGAACAAACTCACTTCTTTCTGTATAGCTTTCGAGAACTGCTGATTCATTGAACTTGAGGTCACCGAAAACAATCTCTGTGGGCGTTCCAGCAATTCCATTCAAAACAAACTCACCATCTATCAATACATGGAGAGTCCAGCGAAATGGCTCTTCATGGATCCACCTCATTTCGACAGGGTAAGCAGCTCCATAGACGTCATAAAGTGTAAGGGCCGAGCTGAAGCCTGAGTTGCTCCTCAAATCGAGGTTGGCAACAATTCTAATTTGAGAAGTAGGAGAAGGAGCAAGAGCCTCACTCGCTAAATCTAAATCACCTAAGATATTCGCTTCGCCTTTGAACACCTGTACTCGAAATTCATCTCGAGCCAAGAACCCGTCTGCATTGACGACATTAAATGTGCCTCGTCGAGTAAAAGCGCGTCTGCCCTTGTCGTTCAGCACAAAAAAACCAGGGCCCATCAGGGCCATATCTAAACTCGCCTCAGAGCCAAAAAGAATGCCTTGTCTGTTGGCGTTCTTTCCCAGAAGTCCACAATCGACTTGAAGATTCTCTGTTGCGCTCCACAGCTCATTTGACTGGCCACAGCCACACAGCAATGCCATCACTATCCAATTGGTTTTCATTGATATCTCCTTTTTGGAACAGCACTCGCCATCACTGTGCACAGAAGACTTCGGGAAGCCGCTCGAGCGCGCCAGTCACCACATCTCCTCGCCCTGATTCACCGGCAAGCCCCACCAGCGCCGGCCCTGATTCAGAAGTTGAAAGAAGTAAATTATTTGGCAACCGCCGAAGGGCTTCCGGCCGAGAAAACGTGGCTACGGAAACCTGTGCGAGCCGGCGATTGATGCCATTGGTAAAAACTCCTTCGATGGTCCCCTGATTGTCTGCCTGGACATTGCCAAGAAAGCCTCCGGCATATCCATTTTGGTTGACGTGATTGGTAAAACTTGGGGAAGCAAACTGGCTTACCGAGAACAGAAACGTAAGTTCCTGATGCTTACCCTTTCCCGGAGGGGTGAAGCCGCCTGTTGCTGTATGGCTTTTGAACGACCCCGCTTCGTCGAACTCAAGTTCACTCGAAGCAATCTCTACCGGAACACCTGCAATTCCATCCACGACAGATTCGCCGTCAACAAATGCATGCATGGTCCAGTGCTGTTGACCTGAGTGAGTCCACTTCACTTCCACCAAGTAGGCCACTCCAGAAACGTCATAGATGGTGACCAGCGAGACGAACTCTGAATAACCAGCAGTGGATGGCTCGAGATTGGCGACAATTTCAATCTGCGAGGTGGGAGAAGGTGCCAGGACCTCCGTCAAAAAATTCAAGTCGCTCGGTGAAGTAGCGCCTTCCTTCACCCCCTGAACTCGGTATCCATCGCAAACCAAAAAGCCTTCGTAGTCCAAGCTAAACATGCCTTGGCGAGTGAACCGAAGTACACTCTCGTCGCTCAGCACAAAGAAGCCCGGTCCCACCAACGCCATGTCGAGCGAGTGCTCACAGCTTCGAAGCGAGCCTTGTCGGTAGGCGCTCTGCCCGAGAAGCCCGCAATCGGTTTCAATGTCTCTTGCACCCGGCGGGTTTGACTCTCCGCAGCCGACCAGCATTGCCACAATTGCCCAATTAAATTTCATTTGTTTCTCCTTGCTCGAGGCAGCGCACTCAAGAGCAAGGAAGAGACCGCTTCACGATTCAGCGCAGATGAATTCGCATCGCCAATTCAATGGCTCACATTCGTCATATCGATGGCGTGAACTCAACGCGCGATACTTACCGGGTAGAATTTTGTCCGAGTAAAAATCAACCCTAGATGTCTGAATGAAGCCGACCGCGGGAAACCTTACGAGGGGTCAAAATTCACATCGCGTACAATCAAACCTACGGCACCTCGGCACTGGCCTTGGGGTTCGTTGCCGTGAATGAAAGAGAGAAGAACAACATTGCCCTCAGCCACATCGGCGAGCAGTTTGATTTCCTTCACCAGTGCGGATTCCTCTTCATTCCATTTCGTTTTGACCGAAAACTGGCCGAGCACAGAAGGAAGAATAAACGTGGGAAACGTGGGGGAGGTCTAGAGCCGAACCCGGCGCTCGGGTCACTTTGGGCGGTGTGAGGTGCGTTTTGGAGACACG
>JAYUVR010000196.1:0-46666 GCA_043753955.1 Archangium sp.
GAAACGCCAGAGTACTGAGTCACCGCGTGAATCAGCATGGCTCGCTCGGCGCGAAGCAAAGTCTCAGCGCCGGTCGAACCGCTGTTTTCAGTTTCAAAGAGGGCGACCAAATCTTGATCGAGCTGATCTCCGATCGAGAGGTCGATTTTTTCTTCGAGCGCCCGTTGGCGGTAGTGGTCGAGCACAGTTTCTTCCATCTGATTGACGTCCATATCTCGCTCGTCGAGGGTGACAGGGGCGGTTGTGCGGCCCACTTTGGTGATGGTCTCATGCACGTACTGCAGCTTCTTGAGTGCTCCCCACCCTTTGTACCGTTCAGACCAATTGCTGTTTGGCGTCAGCCACACCGCGAAGGTTTCTGCGAAGTCTTCATCAGGGTGCTTCTGCGCATACCAACCGGAAAGGTGCGCCACGTACTTACGGCTAAAGGGGTGGGGCTTGTACGCGTCGAGGTAGGGTTTCCCGAAATCTCCGAACAGCTTTTTCCATTCTTCAGTTTCATACAGCTTGTACGCGTAATTGAAGGCGTGCCCTGCTTCGTGGCGCAGGTACATCATGATGTCGCGCTCGCTTTCAGCTCCAGCTCCGAGGGCATCTTCGATGTGGAGCAGGTTTTGATCAGCGAGGTAAAAGGGAATACCAATGACCGGTACACCTGACGGGCAACCCCATTGATCCGACAAGTAACATTCAGGCCGATGAGAAATGCTCTTGGCTTCGAGCTCTTCGTAAAGTTGGTGAATGAACTTGTCGAGGCGAGTGCCTTTTAAGTGCAGCTTGAGATCTTTGATTCGCGCTTGAAGCAGCTGCTCACTCGCCGGCGGTAAACCCACGTCGAAGTACGGCTCAGGTACCTTTTCACGGAATGCAGCTGGGTTGGCGAGGGCGGTGCTCATGGGTGGGTCCTGAAGGTCGCGGCGACCATAACCGACTCACCCAACACGCAAAGTGCCTCCCTCGTTCCATTCAATTAACGAGTTGATTTGCCTGTATAAATAAGTTGCTGAGGTCGAAAAAGACCTGGGCCTTAAAGGGAGGAAATTTTGCTGTCCGGGCCCTTTCGAGAGCGTGGTAACCGCGCTGGCTGTGAGCCTCGTCATCGTCCAAGGGTTGAACCTTTCCTATGGGTCGAAGGTGCTCTTCGACGACAGTTCCTTCACTATTGGTCCTACTGATCGCATCGGTCTGGTCGGCGCCAATGGGACAGGCAAGTCGACGCTGCTCAAAGTGTTGATGGGTCAGGTGACGCCCGACAACGGCACGCTCACTTTCCGGCGTAAGTCGAGAGTGGGGTATTTGCCGCAAGATCTCCAGGCGTTGCCAGAAGGCTCGTTGGTCGATGCAGTGATGTCGACGGTGCCTGGTCGCGATGGGCTTGACGAGCGGTTGCTCCTCACGGAACAGCAGTTGGGCACGACCAGCGATCCCGCTGAGCAGATGGAACTGGCTTCGACCCTTTCTGAGCTCCATGAAGAGCGAGAGCATTTCGATGCTCACTTTGGCAAACACCGGGCTGAACAGATTCTGCTCGGCCTGGGCTTTCGCGTGGCTGACTTTGCTCGGGCAACGACAGAATTTTCAGGCGGCTGGCGTATGCGGGCGGCGCTTGCGGGTCTACTGCTCCAAGATCCCGACTTGTTGCTGCTCGACGAGCCGACGAACCACCTCGATCTCCCTACGTTGGCTTGGTTCGATGCGTTTTTGAAGCGCTCTCGCAAAGCGATGGTGCTCATCAGTCACGACCGAGCCTTTCTCAACCGGCAGATCGACAAAGTCGTTTCGCTTGAAACAGAAGGCGTACGCACGTGGTCCGGTGATTACGAAGACTACCGCCGGCAACGCGCTGAGGAATATGAGCGCCAATTGGCGCAAGCAGAGAAAGTGGCGGCTAAGCGCACCCAGCTTGAGACTTTCATCAATCGGTTTGGCGCAAAAGCGAGCAAGGCCAGCCAGGCGCAGTCAAAGATGAAGCAGTTGGCGAAGCTTGAGTCCGTCGACATTCATCAAGAGCGCGCCACGGTGTCATTTCATTTTCCCACCGTGCAACAGAGCGGTCGCGAAGTGGTCTCGTTTTCCAAAATTCGCAAGGCCTTTGGTGACCTGGTCATCTACGACGGCCTTGATGCGCAGGTATTGAGAGGTCAACGAATCGCCATCGTCGGCCTCAATGGCGCTGGTAAGACGACGCTGCTCAAAATACTGGCCGGTGAATTAGAAGCTGACGCCGGTACGGTGACCCTCGGCCACAATGCCATCTTGGGCTACTACGCCCAGCATCACGCCGACACGCTTGAGAAGAACCACACCATTTTAGAAGAGATGATGGAATTGGTGCCCGACAAGCCGCAGTCGTTTATCCGCAGCGTGCTGGGTTCGTTCTTATTTTCAGGCGATGACGTCGACAAAAAGATCGGAGTGCTTTCAGGAGGAGAGCGCGCTCGGGTGGCCTTAGCGAAATTGCTCTTAAAGCCCGCGAATCTGCTGGTGATGGACGAACCCACCAACCACTTGGATCTCGATTCTTCTGAGGCGCTCATCGAAGCCCTTGAAGGCTATTCAGGCACGTTGATGTTCGTCTCTCACAACCGGAGTTTTTTGGATGCTCTCGCGACCCAGGTATGGGACGTCAGAGACAAAAAAATAGTGCCTTACCCCGGAAATTTGGCTGAGTACTTGGCTCATCTCGATCAAGAAGCCGCGGCCCAAGCGCGCGGTGAAGACAGCGACGTGCGCCCGGAAGGAAAGTCTGCGACGCCTGAGAAAGATCGCAAACGGCTCGAAGCAGAAGTCCGGGCTCAACGCAGCCAGCGAATCGGGCCGCTTAAAAAAGAAATTACCAAGCTCGAGGCGCGCATCGCCGAGCTTGAGGCAAGTCAAAAAGAACGAGAGGCCCAGTTGGTCGACCCTTCATTCGCAGCCAACTTTACCAAGTCGCGGCCGGTGCTCGATGCGCATCGCGAAGCTGCCGCAGAGCTCGAGTCGTCGCTCGCACGGTGGGAAGCGGCGAGCAGCGAACTGAGTTCGTTGGGCTCGTGAACCGGGCAGTAAGGGTATGAGTAAATCGGTGTCTGTAACCCACGGACACTCACCGATGAGCGCAACGGCTTGAGTATGACTTGTAAGGGGCCCGAGAGTAGATTCTGACCAAATCGTCCTTTATGGTATCCAGCATGGCCGGACCGCCGAAGAAGAAACCAGCGAAGCCAGTGACTGCGGATAAGCGGGCGGGGGCGCGAAAAAGCCTAGTGGAACTCGCACTCCAGGGTGATGCGGACAAACTGTACGCGCTCATCGAGCCTGGGGGTACCAACGACCTTGAAATCTACAAGTGGCTTCACGTCGCCAGGGACTTGGGCGGCGAGGACGCCGATGAATTAATAGGCGATATGCTGGAACTGACCAGCTTGCGCTACGACGACTCGCGAGCCGAGCGAGCAGCCGCGCACTGGCAGCTAGCAGTTCACTACCTCGAAGGTAGCGGCGGCCTGCCGCTCGATCTCCAATTTGCCAAGCGCCATCTTAAAGAGGCGTTCCAGTACAATGACCTTAGCAGCATCAACGCTTGCACCGGTTTGTCGCTGTCAGCCGAGCCGGTGCTTGCGCGCCTAGGTCGCGAGGCTCGAACTCTACTGGAATTGCAGTTAGCCGGCGGCGATCCCACCGAGAAAGTGAACGAATACATCGAGCGCGTCGAGCACCTCATGAAGTGCAATGCACCAGAGGATATCGTGGACGGGGAGAGGCGACGGCTTCAGGCTGCAGCTGCTCAACTGTTTGCAGCTCACTCGTCTGCAGACCCGTCTCTGGCACGGCTGAAAAAGCGCGTGAGCCGCATGTTGGGAGGCTAAGAGCCTGCGGCCCAACGGTGCATGCTAGCTGATGACGGAGGTCTCAAAAGGCCGTCATTTCTTGTGGGTTCACGATCACGCGCGCACAACTCAGCCTCGAGAAAGCTAAACGTAATGCCGCCACGCTTTACATCATCTTGCGATAGACGCCGACCACACGGCCCAAAATCATGGTCTGCCGAAAGTCAGCCTTAGAAACATAGATGGGGCTCATGTCTTTGTTGGCAGGCTGAAACCTCACCTTGTCTCCTTCAGGGAAGTAGCGCTTCACCGTGGCCTCATCTTCAATCAACGCGACCACGATTTCGCCTGACGCTGCACTGGGCGCCTTTTTGACGAAGATGAAGTCGCCGTCATGAATGCCATCGTCGATCATCGAATGGCCCTTCACTCGCAGCGCGAAGACCTCTTTGCCACTGCCGCCCAGCAAGAAACTGTCGATGCGCACGGTGTCTTCAATGTTTTCCTGTGCGAGCAGCGGAGCACCTGCGGCGACCTTCCCCAAGAGCGGAATTTCGATCATGGCGGGGTCATTGCGCTTGGCTCCGAGGCCCAAAATCATGCGCGCTCTTTTGGTCGGTACCAGCGAGCGACTTTGCTGCTCACCACGCGTGAGAAACCCTTTGCGCTCGAGGGCTTTGAGATGATCGTTCACTCCATTGGTCGACCGAATGTCCATCTCTTCGCCAATTTCGCGAATGGTGGGGGGAAAGCCCCGCTCTTCGGACGTGCGTTGAATGTAGGAAAGAATTTCTTTCTGGCGGTCGGTGATTTCATCCATGGGTACGGCTCCTCAGCGTGGCTGGCTTTCTGTTCAGTATGCTTCCTGAACGGACGTGCAGAGTCAATTTTTTCATCAAGAAGCAAAACCTGAGGCACACTCGAGCTTGTGCTGCGCGCCATTCTTTTGGGGTTGATCGTGATGGCGCCTTTCGGGTGCCGTGGCGGCCTGTCTGGTGGACGATTCATCAAAGACGGTCTTTCGTACCAAGTCGTTGAGCCTCAAGGCGCCGACTGGCGACGGGTTTCTTTTGCGGACAACGATTTGGCCTGGCTTTCATCAAGGGGGCATTTGATTTCCATCAATGCCACCTGTACTGGCCATGAAGATCCGTCACTCGAAGTACTGACCACGCATTTGGTGATGGGCTTTACCGAGAAAGAATGGGGAAGCCGGAAAACATTCGAGCTCGACGGTCGCGAAGCTTTGCGGTCTCAGCTCACCGCAAAACTCGACGGAGTACCCACGGCGCTCGAATTGGTGGTGCTCAAAAAAAATGGCTGCGTGCACGACTTTTCCTATGTGAGCCCCAAGGGCGAAGAAGCAGTCTACCAAGCGCAATTTGACGCTCTGGTCTTCGGCTTCTCTCAGGAGCTGGCCAAGTGATGACCGAAAGTTTTCCTCCTGAAGAGCCGGGCCAGACGGAATTGACGGAAATCGTGCAGCAAGAGCTGGCCGCGATGATTCCCTTCTCGTCGCGAGCCACAGCTGCCATCGGGGCTTTCGGCGGTTTGATGGTGATGTTGGTGCGCGCTGTTCGCCGCGCTTTCATCAGGCCTTTTGCCCCCGGAGAAGTGGCCTACCAAATTGAAATGTTAGGTACGCGTTCATTGTCTATCGCCACCCTGACGGCGGTGTTCGCTGGGTTGGTGATGACGTTGCAATTCGCCTTTTTTATGGCCCGTTTTGGGCTGCAACACACCGTCGGTAAGGTGGTGGTGCTCACGTTGTTTCGAGAGTTGGGGCCTGTATTGACCGCGCTCACTGTCGGCGCTCGTATCGGTTCAGGCATCACCGCTGAATTGGGTTCAATGAAAGTGACCGAACAAATCGACGCCATTTCGGCTCTGGGAGCTGACCCGATTAAGAAACTCGTCACTCCGCGATTGATCGCCTGCACCTTAGTGATGCCGGCGCTCACTGCCTTGGCCGATGTGTTTGGCTTGGTGGCGGGAAGCGTGGTTTCCGCTACGCAATACGACATTCCGATGGAGCAATATTTTCGTTCGGCTATCGAAACGGCCGACATTTTCGACTTCACTTCAGGCATCGCCAAGAGTGCCGTGTTCGGCGTTATCATTGCGGTGGTGGGGTGTTACAAGGGCTTCGAAGTCAGCGGTGGTACCGAAGGTGTCGGTCGAGCAACCACTGAGACTGTCGCCATCACGTCTGTTTCTGTCTGTCTTTCAGACTTCTTTCTCACCAAGCTGTTTCTCGCCCTGTGAACGCGCCCGCTCGAGGTGATGCCCTCATTCGTTGGGACGGAGTGTGGAAGGCCTTTGGCCCGAAGCGCGTTATCGAAGGCCTCGATCTCGAGGTGCGACGAGGCGAGACGCTCACCATTATTGGAGGTTCAGGGAGCGGCAAGAGCGTGATGATTAAGTGCCTCATCGGCTTGCTCTACCCGGATCGCGGTCACATTTGGTTCGAAGGCGCCGATGTCACGACCTTAGGTGAACGCGCGATTCGTGATTTACGCAAACGGGTGGCGATGGTTTTTCAAGGTGCAGCGCTCTTCGACTCACTGACGGTGGCAGAAAATATCGCCTACCCTTTGCGCGAACATTTGAAGGAACTCTCTGAAGACGAAATTGCAGCCCGAGTGGCCAAGAATCTGAAGATGGTCAACTTGTCGGGTATCGAACAAATGCGGCCCTCAGATTTGTCAGGCGGCATGCGCAAAAGGGTTGGTTTGGCCCGCGCCATTGCCATCGAACCCGAGGTGATTTTGTATGATGAGCCCACGACAGGGCTAGACCCCATCAGTACACGCATCATCGACGAGCTCATTATTTCAATGAAAAAACAGC
The DNA here is from genome assembly GCA_043753955.1 of Archangium sp. Lineage (GTDB taxonomy): Bacteria > Myxococcota > Myxococcia > Myxococcales > Myxococcaceae > Archangium_A. The sequence continues at coordinate 6,660 of JAYUVR010000196.1, forward strand.
TGGGCTGCACCTCGATTGTCGTCACCCACGACATGGACAGCGCGTTTCGCGTCAGCGATCGCATGGCCATGCTGGCGAAGCGCAAGATTGTTGCGAGCGGTACGGTAAAAGAAATGCAGGCTTCGACGAACCCCGATGTGCGCGCGTTCTTCGACGCGAGGAAGAGCTGATATGTCGACGCCCCCACCGCTCAATCCCGCTGACCGAGAACGCCGAGTCATCATTCGCGCCGGGCTCTTCATCGCCCTGGGGTTGGCCCTGGCGGGAATCGTGGTCTTCGTCATCGGAAAAGAAAGGCGAATGTTCGAACAAGAAAACACTTACACCGGCGCATTCGAAAACGTCGACGGGTTAGCCCTCGATTCACCCGTGCGATTGGGCGGTTTGCAGGTGGGGAAGGTTTCAAAGATTTCGTTCGCTCCTGACTTGGGCGACAAGCGCATCATCGTCACCATGGAAATCAGCAATCGATTTCAAGACCGTTTGCGCGCCGACTCGGTCGCGCGCGTCACTGGCCGCGGAGTGCTCGGTGACAAAGCCATCGATGTCTCGCTGGGTTCGAGCGACAAAGAAGTGATTAAAAATGGAGGTGAATTTCTTACCGGTACTTCTGGGGACATCAGTTCGCTGCTCAAAGTGACCGGTGAAGTCATCGATAATGCGGTGTCGATTACGCGCGACCTGCGCACTGGAGTCTCGTCGTACACCACCAAAGAAATTCGAGACGACGTCACCCAATTGATTCGCTCTGTCAGAAACATCGCCGCTGAGCTCGAATCAGGCAAAGGGCTCGCTCACACGCTGATCTATGACAAGAGCACCAGCGACGAGTTTAGGAAGTTGATGAGCAGTGCAGCCGATGTGGCTGGCCGACTTGATTCGGCAGTGGCGAAGGTTGATGTGCTGCTTGCCGACGTTAAAAATGGCCAAGGCTCATTGCATGCGCTCATTTACGATAAAAAAGTCGCCATGGCGGTGACCAACCTGGGTGAGGCAGCCGATGAATTGGCGGGCCTGATTCACGACGCTAAGACGAGCAAAGACGGGGCGGTTTACCAACTGGTGTACGGAGATGCGAAATCGCTTTTGGGGGACTTGGCCCACGCTGCAGTCGACATTCGAAAGATTACCGGTCGAATCAATGCCGGCGAGGGCACTTTGGGCGCCGTCATCAATGACCCGACGGTGTACGAAGATTTGAAAGAGATTTTAGGCAACATCAAGCGCAACCGAGTGCTCCGTGAGCTCGTGCGCATGTCGATCAGCAATTCTGACAAGGTCGAAGCTGCGGGTAAGCCCCAGAAGTGACGGGTCGCCGTCTAAGGGCGTCGTTGCTCCAGGCGTATGAATTCGGTTTCGCGCATTCCCACTGAGCCGAAATGCCGATCAGGCGCTACTTTTTCACCGTGAAAATCGCTCCCCGCGGTGCAGCACAAGTCGAAATCGTGAGCCCACTTTTCGAACAGTTCGCGTTGACTTGGAGGGTGGTCGTTGTGCGTTGACTCGATGCCGTCGAGGCCCGCTTTGGCCATCGTTTCAACTTCGAGCCGATTGACGCGAGAACTGCCAGGGTGGGCCAGCGTCGCGGTGCCTCCGGCGTGGTGAATGATGGAAATCGCGTCAGCCACCGACAATTCAAAGCGGGGTGCCCACGCGCTTTTTCCATCGCCTAAAAAGCGATCGAACGCTTCTTTGGTCGAGGTGCAGATTCTCAATTCAACCAGCACTCGGGCCAAGTGAGGTCGCGTCAGCGGTGCGTTCCCAGCCAGCGCGGACACTTGGTTCATGCTGACGGGTATTCCAATGGTGACCAGCTTCTTCACCATCTGTTCCATTCGTTTGTTTCTCTCGTCGACCAGCAGCACCGTATAGGCCTGCAGCCTCGCTTCAGCGGGGTTGATGAAGTGACCGAGCACATGCACTTCTCGACGGTGGAGCGCGCACGAAATCTCGATGCCGGGAATCAATCGAAGGTGGTGGCTTTGCGCAGCAGTCGCGCAGGCCTCGAGCCCAGCCGTGGTGTCATGGTCGGTGACGGCCAGCACCGTGACGCCTGCCTTGGCAGCAAAAGCGACCTGTTGATGCGGCGGGTATTGGCCGTCAGATGCGTCGGTGTGCGAGTGGAGGTCAATCATGTTATGTGTGCCTTCGGGCCCCATGCAGCACGCCTTCCAAATTTCAAGGAAGATTGAGTACGGCAGTCGGGCGATGCTCTTCTTAGCGTCGCTGCCAGACGGCATTACTACGTCGTTTCGAGAGATCGCTAAACAGATGGACATTCCCCAAGAGTTTCTGGCGAAGATCCTCAAAACATTGGTGAAATCAAAATTGGTGAAGTCTGTGCGCGGCGCTCACGGAGGCTATTCGTTGGCGGTGCCGGCTTCTCAGGTCAGTTTTCTCGATGTCATCGAAGCCGTCGAAGGGCCGATTTCAGTCAATGTGTGCACCGAGAAAGACCATGGCGGCTGCCACTTCACGGGTAGCTGCACCATGTATTCCGTCTGGCGCACGGGCCAAGAGCGAATGCTTGAAGTGTACCGCTCAACCCGACTGGACAAGTTGGCGATGCGGAGCCTGACGCACCGCTCGCCACTCGTCCGATTGGTTTCAGAACCTTAAAAAAATTACGGCGAAATGGTGATGGTGATGAGGGAAGGAGTGGGGGACTTTTGGCCTCGGTCGTCCCATACGTCCAGTTTCACTTTGTAAGCGCCGAGCCCTCCGCTGGGAATCTTGAGCGTGGTCAGATTCGAAGCTGATTTTACCTTGTTGTTGACTAAGGCATCTTCCGTCACGCCCATCGGCTGGGAGAGGAGCGTAAACGTGTAGGCGGTGACCACCTTGTCGTCAGTCGAGTTCACCCCTGAAATTGTAATTTCGTCGGGGTTGATGGTCGACAATGCGTAATTGGCCAGACCCTGCGCGCCCGCCATGCACTCAGCATCGGTCGTGAGTTGCGTGGGGGAACACGCTGTGATGAGAGGCGCGGGCACGTCATCATGCGCCGCATTGGCAGTGAGGATCATCAGGAGCGGTTTGTAATCAGGGTCGTTGGTTGCGACGGTGAGTTCGGCAGTTTGGCTCCCTCCGGAAGGGGGGCGTTGATACTGCACTGTCGTTTCAACGCTCTGACCTGCAGGCAAGCTCGAGTTGGGGGCAATCAATGGAGCAAGCAGCGAGAACCGGTTTTGTGACGATATGTTGACCGAATTGATGACGAGAACGCCGCAGCCCGCTCCATTGCTCAGCTTCAAGACTTTCGTGGTGAGCTCGTCTGCGGGGTCACCGAAGTCGATGGTGTCTATTGGCGCGGCGGTCAGACAGGGTTTCACTCCGCTGATTACCGCAGCGAACACTTTTCCTGCTGCACCCGCGTCGATCTCCAGTTGATCTGAGACCAAAATCGGTGCGTCGGTCTCAGTCACTTCAATAATGCCTTCGCTGCCCGCAGCGATGGTGCTGCCTTGAATGGTCTTGGAAATAATGAAGCGATTGTCGCTGCTACTCGTGCCGCCTGAAGAGTGAAAACTCACTTTCGCAATCGTGATTGGAGTCGTGCCGCTGTTCTTTACGGCAAAGTTGGCTTTGTGCGGCACGGCGCCACCCAGATTGCCGCAAGAATTGGTGGCCGCATCCCACGGCTTGGTGAAGTTACAATTCGGAGGCGACACATAGAAGTCAGGTTTGATGGCGTTCCCCTCGAGCGCGATGCTAGCTGGGCTGTACGTTCCATCGCCGATATCAGGCCGAGGATCGTTGCTCACGATGCTGAGCACCGCACTGCGCAGAGCATCAGCAGTTACGCCTTCCTTGGCGTTAAATCGAACGGTGATGGTGACTTCGGCTGTCCCGTCGGCCTGAGACAACACCAGGGGTGCACTTTCCGTAGGCAGCAGGGCGGGTGATTCAATTGTGAAGGTATCGAGGCTCGTGTCTGAATTGGGGATGATTTCGAGCTTGGTGATTTTGAGGGCTGGGCAGCCCTTGTTGCGTATTTTGATCTGCATGGTGCTTGATTGGTCGACCATGGTGTCGGGATATTGCAATTGGCAATCTGACACCGCAGACGCTTCAGTACACTTGCTAAACCCGCCACCGGCGAGCGGCACGCCCGTTTCAATTGTGGGCTGACCCAGCAGGTCGACGCCTTCACCAGTCAATGCCACCACCTCATCATCAGTGACGTCTGAATTGTCAGCGATAATAAGTTCGGCTTTCACACCGCCCTTTTTTGCTGGGGAAAACAAGATAGGAATTTCCACGTTACCCAAGCCCTCAATCACCTTGGGTACAGGCGTTCCCAAAGAGAAGTTGCCCTTGCCAGGCCCGCTGAAGGTCAACGTCAATTCGCTGGCCACACGACTGGTGTTGCTGATGGTCAACTTCTTGGTGTCAGGGAAAACGTCGACGACGGACTTGCCTGTTTCATCGGTGCTTGGGCACGCCGAAAAAGTTAAGCCGGCCGGGTCTGGCTTAAAATCAGGCGTCAAAGAAGTCGAAGGCGGCGGTTTGCAGGTGCAACCGGTGATGGCGACAGCGAGGAAGCTGGACAGCAAGAGCGAGCTTAAAATCTTCAAGTAAAACTCCAGATCGGCCAGGGGAGATTGGGGTGTATATCGCCGCAGCTCATGGCAACCAAGACCCAGCAGAAGCTTCGTTCAGCTTATGACCAAGCGCGACGTGTAAATCCCCGCCCCATCAACGGTAAAGAGACCGCTCTCGAACTCTTGAATCACGCCTTTGGCGCCTACGTGGGCCGCCAAGAGCGAACCGCTTTCGAGCTGATGAAGCGTTCTCTCGAAGAAAATGCGGCCGTGTTTCTGACGTTGTCGGGAGCCATGACTCCAGCGGGGCTGCACCAAAGCTGCATCATTCCACTGGTGGAAACGGGAGTGATCAGCTGCATCACCACCACCGGTGCCAACCTCTACCACGACGCTCATCGCGTGCTGAAGCACCACGTGCGAGAAGTGAACCCGAATGCAGGGGATCTCCAGTATCGAGCTGCGCGCATCATTCGCATCTACGACTTGGGTTTCTGGGAAGAAGTGCTGCTCGATACAGACAGACTCTTTTCCGCCATCATTCGGCACGCCGACTTCCAGAAGAAGATGACGACGCCCGAATTTCACTTCCTCTTGGGCAAACACATGAGTGCCATTGAGGAAGAACTGGGCATCGAGCAGCCGTCGTTGCTCTCGTCTTGTTACCGCCGCGCAGTGCCCATCTTCGTAGGCGCAGTGCAAGATGGCTCGATTTTCCTCAACGTGGTGAAGCTCAAGCGTCTCTTAGGTCCTGAGTTTAAGTTCGAAATCGACATCAATGAAGACGTCTACCAGATGGCCGCCATCCAGCACTATTGCAGGCACCATTTCAACAAACGAATGGCCGTGTGGATTCTCGGCGGTGGGGTGCCCAAAAATTACACCCTGCAAGGCGAGCCATTGCTCGACCAAATTCTCAACGTGCCTACCGCTGGTTTCGACATCGACGTTCAATTCTGTGTCGACCCCGTCGATAACGGAGCGCTCTCGAGTTGCCCCGCAGGCGAGGGACACACCTGGGGGAAAGTATCAGCAGACGCCGTTGAAACTGGCTCGGTCTATTGTCACTGCGACGTAACGGCGGTGCTGCCTTGGCTCGTGCACGCGCTGATGCAGCTCAAACACAGCAAGCGCAAACATTTTCGTTTGATGGAAAAGATGAAAGACGCCGTGAAGTACCTCGATGTCGACGTGAAGAAGCGTCACAAAGAGTTGCTTAGCACCATCGAATGGAGCACCAGCGAAGTGAGCTAGGCCTACAATTGGGCGAGGCGACGGTAGTCTTTGAGGTGGCGAATGGCCGCCACCTTCTCGCCTTTGGCCTCATACAGTCGAGCCAGATTGAAGTAGGCGTCAACCACCACTGGAGCGAGAGCAAGTGTCTCGCGATACACCGTCATGGCTTCGTCAACCCGGCCTAAATCTTCTAGTACCACCGCTCGATTGAAGAGCGCCGTCGCGTCTTGTGGGCGTGAAACCAACGCTGCGACGTAGTGCGCTTCTGCTTCGAGCAATCGGCCGCGTTGATGCAGCAATCTGCCAAGATTGACGTGCGCGTCTGCATGAAGCGGGTTGGCGGCTACTACTCCGAAGTAGGCATCGATAGCCTGGTTGGCATTCAAATCTTCCAACCGTACGGCGTCGTCGAACAAGACGTTCGCGGTCTCTTGATTTTTAGAATCGAAAAAGTCGAGACACTGCTGCGAAATTGAAAGACGCAAGGCTTCCACTTCTGCGGCATTCAGAACGTCACGCGCCTTTCCAAAGGTCGAAAGCACGAGCTGATGCGCCTCTTCAAGCGTGAGCTTGAGGTAAGTGGCCACTTCCCCCATTGAGTAGGCGCGTTTCACGGTGCGGAAGGTGTACCAGTAGAGGCTGACATTTTTTTGAGAACTGAGTTCTTTCAGTTGTTTGTCGGCTTGGGCTTTTTTCGAGGGGAACCAAATGCTGCAGCGCTTTCCAATTCTTTGGCTTGTTGCAGATAGACACGCCAGGCGAAGGGCGCTGCTGAGATGACGACCAGGAAAAAGAAGCCCAACTGCAGCCAAGGAAATTCATATTCAGGCGCAGGGGTGGCCTCGTTCCACGCATGGGTACGCCCTTGAGTAGACGGGGCGCTGGGTCTATCGGCTCCTGAACTTGATGTTCCAAGAAGGAGGCATGCAAAGCACAGTGCGAGAATCGAGTTTCGTTTCACTTCAAACACCCGATGCGTTGGTGAGAAAAGGCGATGGCATCGAACCAGATATCGAGGGCGACATTCGTGGGGCCGAAACTCTCTACTCCGAAGCGCCACTTCGCGTTGTCATAGCGAGGTGACCAGTGCTCTGGGGGGTTCTTGCCCAATTCTGTGCGCCAAATGGCATCGCTCATATTCATGTCTGTGATTTCGACGCCATTGATCCACACTTTGGCTTCCTCAGCATCGTGATTGGTATCAGAAGGTGACTGGTGATCTCCGAACAGCATCAGTTCGAGGCAGAACCATTCTTTTGCTTTGAGGTTTTTTTCGGTGTTTGGCGTGATGTCTCCATTCTCGGTGCCAGGTTTAAACACCCCGTTCTCGTACCAGATTCGAGGGTTGTCGAGCCCCGAAGGCCCCCAAGCCATCAGGGCAAAGTCATTGATGATGGAACCGAAGCCAACTTCGGTCATATCGGTATCAAGTACATCGACAAAAAAGGGGTGAAAGCCCGGCAGCCCCAAATTCTCAAAGCGCAAATAGGTGCGAACATAAATGCGATCGTCAGGTGCAGGAATGGGCACCTTGAGTTGAACAGTCGGCTTTCCTGTATGTGAATAGGGCTTCCCGTAGGCGGCATGCAGCGACTTGGCGCCATGTGCTGCACTCACCGACGTGTCGACGCTAAAGGTGGCTGCATTGCCGTTGATGCTCCATGACGCGGTGTTGAGACCGTCTTCGAAGCTTTCGCAGAAGAGCGCATGGGAAGGGCAAAGTTCCCCGTTTCCACCGTCGATGATCATCATTCCTGCGTCACGGCCATTCCCCGCATCATTGGTGTTTTCCCCCGCATCAACCGGGTCATTCCCGCCATCAACTGGTGGGATAAAACCTCCATCCACACCGGCATCGAAATCGGAAGACAAGCCTCCATCGAACTGGCCGCCATCAGGCTCATTGCCTTCGAGTTCAACAATGCAGCCGATGAGAAGACAGGCTTGAAAAATCAATGCCCTGCGAGCCACGGAGAAGAGTCGTGAGAAGGTCATGTGTTTCCCCGGGCAATTGCGCTCTCAAAAGCTCACGCCGGCAGTGCGCCGAAGCAACACTTTCGAGCACATGATTTTTCAAAATGAGCTCACCCAATTGAGCTATTCGCACTGATGCGAGATGGTACAGGCGCCGCGTCCGATATTGGACGTCTGAGGCAAGGAGTTCCCATGAGCAGGCCGTATTTCGTGAGATACCGTGCCTTCGCGGCCGCTGTGGGTTTACTGGTTGCAGGTTGCGACGGGTTTCTTTCTGGCCCGAGAACAATCGATGGCAAAGTTGTCGACCCCAAAACGGGTGAACCCCAAAACATCGACCCCAAAGTCACTGCCGCTTTGTGTGCAAGTGCGCCTGCTCCAGCGAAGTCATTGACTCCTGCTCGAGTTCGCCGCCTTACCGCGGGCGAGTTTGATCGTTCGGTGTCGCAGATTCTCAATCAGTCGTTGACCCCTACGGTCACGTACAACTTTCCCGTTGACCCAGCCGCGGGAGGCTACACGAATCAATCTGACATTCTCGAAGTGAACCAAGCTTGGGCTGATGCGCTGTTGACTGCAGGTGAAGCGCTTTCAAAAAGCGCAGTGCTCAATCTGCCGGCGCTCTTGCCTTGCTCGAACAAAGCAGATGATGCGTGCGCGCAGACCTTTATCGATACCTTTGTTCGAGGGGCCTATCGCAGAGCGGTCACTGCTGAAGAAGCGACGGGGCTGATGGCTGTCTATCGAGCAGGCAAGACCGGAGCTGATTTCAAAGCGGGCATTGAATTGATGCTTCAAGTTGTTTTTCAGTCGCCCAATTTTGTGTACCGGACTGAACTGGGTGAAGGCGGGCCGGCTGCGACTGATCTCACCTCACCGGAGATCGCCGCTGAGCTGTCGTATCTGTTGACCGGCGCTCCTCCAGATACGGCACTGACGGCGGCGACAGATCTCGCCACTGCAGACGGCCGTGAGCGTGAAGCGAGGCGGCTTTTGAATCTGCCTCAGGCGCGCAAACAACTCAGTTCATTCTTTGCGCAGTGGCTTGAAATCGATCGCCTCGACAAAGTGAGCAAAGACCCCGCTGTGTTCCCGCTTTTTTCAAGCGCGCTTGCCAAGAGCATGCGGCAAGAAACCGACGCCTTTGTAGAAGACGTGGTGTTCAACGGCGATGGAAAGATGAGCTCGTTGTTCAGTGCAACGCACTCATTTATCGATGCGCCCCTGGCCACCCTCTACAATCTCCCGGCGCCTTCCGTACCGATGAATCGAGTGAATCTCGATGGCTCGCAGCGCGGAGGACTGTTGACTCAGGCCAGTGTGATGACGGCCTTGGCTCAGCGCAGCCAGCATTCGCCGGTTCGCCGCGGAAAATTGGTGCGAACGAGGCTGTTTTGCCAACCTATTTCTTCACCTCCTCCGAGTCTGATGATCGTTTCACCTGAGCCCGGCACCACCAACACCACCCGCGAGCGCTTCTCAGGCCATGCCGCTGAAAGCTGCCAGGGCTGTCACAAGCTGATGGACCCCATCGGTTTCGGGTTCGAGCACTACGATGGAATCGGCATTTATCGACCGACGGAAAACGGGTTCACTATCAATGCCGCAGACGAATTGTTTGGCACTGACGTCGACGGGCCTTTCAACGGCGCTATGGAATTGTCGGCGCGAATTGGTTCCAGCGGTCAAGTGCGCGCGTGCTTCACCGAGCACTGGCAGCAATTCAGTCTGGGACGCCCTATTGATGCGACGGAACAGTGCAGCCTTGCTGGCCGCTTCGGTCAGTTTTGGAAAGGCGAGACGGGGGTTGTCGACGTCATGATTGCCCTGGTGCGCGCCGATGAATTTATTCACCGAACTGCAATGAGGGAATGACGATGGCTCTTTACTCGCTTACCCGTCGCTCCTTGATGAAGAGTTTAGGCTCATTTGGGCTGGCTATGCCTTTCGCGGGCATGTTGAAAGCGTCTGTCGCAGAAGCTGCCGATACGCCCCCATTGCGGCTGATTCTGGTCTGTAGCCCGCATGGCGCTATGCCTGATTTGTGGAACCCCAAGGGTGGCGAAACAGACTTTGACATCAGCTACGCCAATTCAACCCTGGCTCCACTGGCCCCCTGGCGGTCAAAGCTCTTCATTCCCGTCGGAGTCGACATGCCCGTGTGTTATTTGGGCGACGGCCCTTTCGCGGGGCACGCTGGTCATCAGGGCGGTCCGGTGGCGTTGTTTACAGGTACCGTTCCCACCACGAGGGCCGGCGAGCAGTGGTCAACGGGCCCCTCGCTCGATGAAGTGTTGGCCACGCAATACGGGAGCGGCACTCGCTTCCCTTCACTGCACTTGGGCGTCAATGCGCAGGCGGGTTATTCCGCCTACGACAGTTTCTTCTTTGGTACTGGAGGCTCTCGCTTGCCGGGTATGGACAACCCAGCCGACGTCTTCAATAAGGTTTTCAAGAATCTGATTATCGGAGGTCCCACTACCGGTCAGGGGGACACCAATAAGCGATTGGTACTGGAAACCATCAGAGCCGATGTCAACCGATTGAGAGGTCGTTTGGCAGGTCCTGAAAGACAAAAACTTGATGCCCATCTGGCGGCGATTGAAACCATCGAAAAAGGGCTCACTGCCACGCTTGCGACGACTTGTGTCAAACCCGCAGCACCTGCTTCAGTCAGCCCGGCCGCGCTGGCTCAGTTTGAAAAAATTTCATCGCTGCAGGTCGACTTAACGGCGCAGATTTTGGCGTGCGATCTTTCTCGTTTTGTATCGCTTCAATTTCTTTCTGCCGGCAACGCCAACCCCATGCCCTGGGCCGGCTTGAACATGAATACCCACGATGACATGGCCCATCGAGTCAATGATGCTGGAGCTTCGGGTACGCAGGCGCGAATCAACTTGGCCAAGTCGAACAATTGGTTTGCGGCGCAACTGGCCAGTCTGATGACCAAACTCGATGCCATCAAAGAGGGCACGGGCACGGTTCTCGACAACACCATCATTTTGTGGGGCAACGAACTGGGTAACCCTGCAGCGCACGCGAACATCGATCACCCGTTTCTCATCGCTGGAGGGTGCGGTGGCAAGTTCCGCATGGGCCGATGTTTGCGCTTCGCTGAAGGCCAGCGTCAGGTGCCAGGCGATATTTCAAAGATGACGCCGCACAACGGCATTTTGGTGGGTATTGCCCGCGCCTTTGGCATGAACGTCGATACCTTTGGAGCCAAAGAGTACAGCGGCGTGCTGCCTGGCTTAATGGCCTAAAAAGTTATGCTGGTGACTTGAGCGCGCTGTCCACGTACCGTGTCGCTTCGAAACTTGAAGACGTACCTCTCAGGCGCTCGCCTCATAAGGACTGCGTTCACATGACGACGAAAACGTACACCAGCATGCGGACTTCTCCGCTTGGCTTTTTGAAAGATGCGCGCACGCTTTGGAAGATTCGAACCAATGACGTGGGGCAGCAGGTTGAACGCGCCGCAGACATGGCCCGAAAGTTCGATGCCGAAGTGGCCAAGGAGCTGGGCTCGGGTTTAGCGGGGAAACGCGTATTGATTGTGGGCCCCGGGCAAACGCTGCGCGAATGGTGGTCATTCTCGTCGCTCGGTGCGCAAGTGACAGGAATCGATCTCGACGTGGTTCCCATCGGGTTAGACATTCCCGCGTACCTGCGACTGCTTCGCAACAACGGGCCGGTGCGCTTTGCGAAGACGGTGGGGCGAAAGTTGCTCGGCATTGATCGCGCTTTCGAGCACGGCCTCGCCCGGGCCCTGGGCGTCGCCAAGCTTCAGCCGGGTAAGCTCATGGCTGCAGACGCTACGCAGCTGCCTTTTGCAGCCAATGAGTTCGACGTGGTGTTTTCGTTTTCAGTGTTTGAGCACTTAGAAGCCCCTGATCTGGTGATGAAAGAATTGGGCAGAGTGCTTCGGCCCGGTGGCTTCGCGTACATGTCAGTGCATCTCTATTCTTCCGAGGGTGGGTGCCACGACATGAGAACCTTCTCAGGCGATAGAGATCACATTCCCTTTTGGGCTCATCTGCGGCCTCAGCATTCGCACCTCATTCAAGAGGGCTGCTACATGAACAAATTGCGCATGGATGTTTTCGAACGCATGTTCAAAGAACAATGGGGTCAAAAGGTTCGTTTTGCCACCGAACCGCACCACCCCACCTTCGATGCTCAGCTCAAAGCTTCGCTGCCAGGGCTTCGACAGCAGGGCGAATTGGTCGGGTATTCTGATGAAGAGCTCTTGGCGGTCAATTTGGTGGCCCGCTGGAAAAAAGACGCTCCGGCTCAGGCGTGACATCATGGCCCGGGGGTGAGTGAGGGGCATGTTCGAATTCATTCGCTCAGTATTCGCGCGAAATCAGCGCACCATGGCGGTGTGCGGAGGGCTGACCGTCGCGTTGGCGATGCTCTCTTCGCTGATGGTGCCTGAGATGTATTTTGTGGAAGCCCGGTTGCTCGTGCGAGAGCCAGCGGCCGTTCATCGATTGGCCAACCCCTTTGCGGCCGTACCTTCTTCGCGAAGAGAATTGGTTGATGTTTCCACCACGCTGCATTCACACGATCAGCTCAAGGCGCTCATTGAGCGCACCAAGTTGGTCGAGCGGTGGGACGAAGGTCGACCACTGCCCCTGAAGTTGTTGGGCGCATTGCGGGGCCAGGTGAGCGACGAAGACCGTCGTAACGCTTTGGTGACCATGCTTGAGCAGCGCCTCATCATCGAGGTTGAAGGCGAGCGGGTGCACATCTTTATCGAGTGGCCTTCGAAAGAAGTGGCGCTCGACTTGGTGCAAAACTGCGTCAAGGCCTTGATGCAATTGCGCTTGGATCGAGAGGTCAAAGGCATTGAGGAAAATGCGCGCGCCCTCGATCGTCAGTATGCGGCTGTGAAGGCTGAATTGAGGCAGCGGGTGCTGCGGTTAGATGCCGCCGGGAACGGCCCAAACGGCTGGGCAGCACGCGAAGCCGAGCGGGAAAAACTCGTAGGTGAACAAAGCCGCGCTGCTGAACTGTTGGTGGCCGCAGAAGAGAAACACATCACTGCAGACGTGTTTCGAAGAAGCAATGCGCTGCGCTTTACCGCAGTGAAGCCTGCAGTGCTCCCGAAGCACCCCGTCGGCGCAGAATTGGGTCTGCGGCTGGTATTGTTTGTGTTGGCCGCACTCTTGGCCACACTCGTCTGTGGGGTTTTGCTTCGTCTCGCTGCAGGGCCACCGTCGATACAGACCGGAGCGGTTCAGAGCCGTTTGGCCAAGTGGATATTTGTCGGGCTTTTGGCCGCTGTTACGGGCCTCGGGGCAGGGGTTACGCACGGGAAGGTTTTGGCGCTGCTGGCTCCGTTGGCTTTCGTCGTGGGCTGGGTGGTGTGGACTCAGCCCTTGAGATGGCCGCTGTTTATTCTGCTCTTCATCACGGTGCTGGGAGACGACCCCAGCGATCGCCCCTATGTGGGTTTGTGGAAGTCGCCGCTGTGGAACTTAGGCAAATTGTTTTTCAGCAATGTCGCGCTCTTTACTGGCTCAGAAATGGCGGTGCTGGGCCTCACGCTGGTGATGGTGCTGCGTCGAACCTGGGTTCCTCGCATTAAGGCGGAACAGCTTGACCCGATGGGTTCTCAAGCTCCGCGTGCGCTGCAAATTGCGGTGATGATCTCGGGCGTGGTGGTGTGCATTTTGATTGTGTTGGGTTTGGCTCGGGGAGGAATTTTCAGAGAGGCGCTCTGGCAATTCAGAGCACTCTTGATGATGCCCATCATCGGCATGTTGGCCATGTATGCGCTCGATTTTCCCAAAGACTTGCCTAATTTGTTCACGATTCTGCTCACCGGAAGCCTCGTTAAGGCCTTGTTCGGTACCTATTTCATTTACGCCATCGCTTACCCTCAGGGCGAAGCTCCTCCGCATACGACAGGCCACAACGACACCATGATTTTTGTCACCGCGGTGGTGGCTGCAGTGTGTCTGCTTTGGGAAAAGCCCTCGCAAAGACATTTTGTAATGTTTCTGCTGTGGATGCCCTTCGTGGCCATGGGTCTTCGCTTGAACGACCGCCGCGTGGCTTATGTCGACATCTTCATGGCGTTAGGGCTCATCTACATGCTGAGCCCCTGGCATGCAGTGAAACGGAAGATGACGCGTGGCTTTGTGATGATGCTCCCCGCGTTGCTCCTCTACAGCGCGGTGGGTTGGAATACGAAAAACGCCGCCTTCGCACCCGTGCAGAAGATTCGTTCAATCATCGCCCCTGAAGAAGGCAGTGACGAAGAAGGCTCAAACGTCGAGCGCGATATTGAAAACTTCAACATCATGAAGACCTGGTACCAAAACATGTTCGTCGGCCAAGGCTTCGGCCATGCCTTTACCGAATATGTGCCAGTGAATGATTTTGCTCAGTCTGCCTTCGGGCACATCGGCCACAACTCGATTCTCTGGCTGCTGTGGATTGGAGGAATCATCGGCTTCACCGGAGTGCTTGGTTACCTTGCAGTCGCCTTGTATTTCCTCGGGAGGACCTTGCACGTCACGCATGACTGGCGCGAAAGAGTGGGGCTCTTGACCGGGCTCAGCACCATCGTGACGTACTTGATGCAGGCCTTTGGCGACATGGGCACTCAGAGTGTGATGTTTGATTTCTTTGTCGGCGTGTCTTTGGCCGTGGTGGGCCGATTGGCGACGAAAAATGGGGCGTGGAATCTCTCTGTTGTTCAGCCCGTTCTCACCGCACCGGCCATGGGTCAGCCCGTTTAGGAAATTCGTATTTGAATTTCTATTCGAAGGACAGACCCACCACATGGAGCGGAGGAAGCGCGAAATCGAAACGGTACGCAAACTGGTACGTCAATGACAGGGGAAGAAAACCGCCTAAAGAGGTGCGAAGCGAAATGGCAGCGCCGGCGCCCTTGGCGATTTGAGCCTCGGTAATACCCGCCACGCCAAACGCTTCGAGTTCGACTTGTCGAAAGAAGAGTGAGGGCAAAATATAGAAGAGGGATGCAAAGCCGCGATCGATGATGAATCGATACCGATAGCGCCCCTCGAAAATAGCGACGTGCTGAGCGCGAAGAGGAAAGTCATCAAAGCCGCGCAGATTTTCCACCAGCGTTCCCGGCAGAAATGTACTGGGGCCAGGCGGAAGTACGTCGGTATTGCGACTTGAGTACTGAGGAGCGAACGAAGGTGTCCCACCCAGGCGTAGCGCCCCTGCTGGAGCACCTGGGAGTGCGCGGCCTGTGGCATTCAAGAGGAGCGAATGTCTCTTTGAAAATGGCAACGGCAGGGCCAGAGAAGTGGTCATGCGGAGGTCGAGCATGTCTCTGTGGCTGCCCAGAAACTGAGGGTAGCCCGCCACATCGAGGGCGAGGGTCAGCGCACGCTGAGGGCCCGCATAGGCGGTGCTGTCGCCCGACGAGTACGAAACACCAACAATGGGCCCGATGAAGCGTTGAGCGAGATGACTTGCAGGCTGCCATATTTCAGCTTGAGCGCCGAAGTGCACGTCGGCCGCAAAAACGGAGCGCTCGGCATAGGCCCGAGCAAGCCAGTAGGCCTCGTTCAAATAACCACTTCGTGCACCGTTAAAAACAAGAGCCCACGGAGCGAGCGTGTAGTTCCGGTAGCCCAATTGGAATGAGTTGATGAGATTCGGAAGTTGCAGTGACGCATTGATGGCCCAGGAATGTTTTCCCAGGCGATCTCGGCCCATCAATGAGAGTGAAACGGTGCTGTTAATTGCCGTGCGTGCCTCACCGTTTTGTTGCGTTCCGAAGAGAATGCCTGGTGTCCGCAGTTGCGGAATGAAGAGATGGTCGAGCGAAGAGTAGGGCTCATCGCTTTCCACAGTGAGTGCCGGTGTCACGTGTTTGGAAGGCGCTTCGGTAGGCGTAAGAGAAAGGGTTCGCCGTTCTCGGGCTCGATTGGGGAACGTGTCGATAGACCAGTGAATGCCGTCTCGAACGACGGCCACAGCGCCCTCTTTTGTCGGAGCCGGGTCGATGAGACCGTAAGGCGTGTCTGAAAGGCGTTCGAGTTCGCCCGTTTCGATGTCGAGTTGGTGCGCCTGAAGGTAGCGCCCGGCAGTTCGTGCAAAAAGAATGTGCCTGTCGTCGACCCATTTGGCGCCGTAGTTGAAAGCTCCGTCTTGGGTGAGATTTTTGCTGCTGCCATCTTCGCCGCGCAGCACGATGTTCCAACCTTGAGAGTCAAAGCGCGAATAGATGAGTTGAGTGTGCGCGGCGTTCCACACCGGGGAAGAGGCAGAAACGCCTATGGGAAAATCGATGATGACGTGCTCGACGCCCGATGCCAATTCGCGCTCGATAATGCGCGATTTGCCCGCGGGAAAGTCAACGAAAGTAAAGGTGCTTCCGTCGGCAGAGACTGAGCCGCCCATGCCTCGACCCACGTCTTGAAAAACAGCCAGTACTTCGCCTGTGTGCGCATCGATTTTCCAGATTTGAGCTCGGGTATCGCCTCGGGAAATGAGATCGTCGTTGAGTAGGAAAAGAAACCGACCATCTGCAGTGAATGAAAGGCCGCTCATACTCCCGGGCCCGACGTTGACCCATTCTCTGTCGGTACCAAGTCTGGCCAAACGCTGTTCCACCCGAACGCGGCCATCAGCTTCTACGATGCGAAGGAGAGGCACCTGCTCGTTGCCAGAAGAGACGATGGCCAAGGTACCGCTGGCAGGGTGTGAGGCAAGGCGCGCCAATTGTCCTACATCGCTCATCAGCTGGAGCTCATCGTCAGGCCGATGCCGCACAACCATCTGAGTCGAGAGCTCTTTGCTCCACTCGTCGACAAGGGCTCCGGTCGAGAGCCCGTAGACTTTTTTGAACCGAAGGGTGGCACCGAAGGGTGAGAAGAAACTTCGACCTTGAATGTCCATCAATTGCCAAAGCTTCTCTTCGCCGTAGCGTTCAACCAACCATTCCACGAAATGGAGTCCGGTGAGATAGGCGCCACTAAACGGGTTGAGTTCGCGCTGTGAGATGGAAAGGTCGCCGGGGCTCAGCGCGCCTTTTCGCATCGCCACAAATGAATCAAAACTCCCTCGGTAAAAGGGGCTTTGAGGTCTTCCTACGGCTCGACCAAGGCGGCCTTCGTAGTACTGAGCTACGCCTTCGGTGAACCAGCGTTCTAAGAAGTTTTGCGGGGGAAATATGGGGCCGAGCACCGTGCTGACGAATTTCCAGAACCCATGCACTTGCTCGAAGTGGGCGTAGTGGAACATCTCGTGACAGGCGATGTCGCCTACCTCTGCACCGCCCAGCCCATACCAATGAAAAATCTCAGTGGTCACGGAAAGCGGGTTGACCGAATGCAGTGGTTCGCCTGAGCTTTGCCCGTTGACGTAAGCATTGTTGTAGTTGGCGGAACTTAAGAAGAGGAGTGCCTTGCCATAGTTCTGCTTGGCCACGCCGTGGGCTCTGAGCGCCTTCAAACATTCAGAAGCTCGAGCGGCGACTCGTTTCGCGGCCTGCTCGTGTTCTGCGGGGTAGTAGAGCTCGACGTCTTGCGTCTCGAGCTTGCGCATTTCATCTTGCGCGAAGGTACTGGCCAGTTCCTGACTGAATCGAGGTGAAGTGGAAGCGCAGCCACACAGCAGAAACAGCACAAAAATTCGCAAACGACACATGGGTGCGCCACCCTATCGCGCGCAAGGGCGGTTTTGATGCAGCCAAGTGATTTCGATTTTTGTCTGACGTGATACGAGCCAAACACCATGTCGACGCCCCGACCTCCGCAGCTTGATTCGGCTTTCCAGCAGCTTTCTTCCGCTCTTGCTCAGGCTCAAGGCAAGCCCGTCGATTTGATGAAAGACAGTTGGGTGGAAATCGAAAAAGGGGTGATTAAACTTCTAGGCGGGCCCTTCGTGGTCAATCGGCCTGAGCATCAGGTCATCGCATTGGGTTTGGCTGCGGTGCTGGGAGAGCGCCTTCACGAAGATCACAAGGCGTTCTGGTTTCCCTATCGAGAAACGCCTGAAGGTGCCTCGCTCGGCTTTCCAGACGCGTTAATTATGTTGGCTCCTTTTGGCGCCATTGTTGATGCGCTGGCTTCCGGAAAGCTCGAGCGCGTTGAAGAAGTGCAGAAGACCATTCGCAATTCGTTGGCGCAGGCGAAGTTCGGCGCCGCGGCAGGACAACCGGCTCGACTCGGCCCTGAAGATTACATGCGTCTGTTCGACCCCGGTTTTGTGCAAGTGGTGGGGGCAGATGCCGCGAAGTTGAAACAAGCGTGGGCCAGCACGCCTGAAAAAATGTCGATAGATCTTCGCGATGCGATTCATCGGGCTCCGCGGTTGACTCCTGAGTTGAAGAAGCAGCTCGAACAACAATTGCTGGGTGCGTTGGGCAGGCTTGAAACGGGCAAGCCGCTCATCACGCAGGCAGGTCGCGCTCCTCGAGTGGTGGAAACGGTGGGCCTGCTGGCGGCTGCGACCACCAACACGGGGCCGGCTGCAGAAGAATTTTGGCACGAGGTGGTCATGCCACTGCTTTTCGTCGGAGCTCCGGCCAGTTTTCCGCCTCTCGACGAAGAAGAAATTGCGGCGGCGAAGCAGGGCATCGACCCGCTCTTCTTGTTCTTAGATGTCGTGCCCTTCCAGTTCAAAGCGCCCGAAGAAGCCCTATTGGGTGCTTTCCCCGACGTGTCGATGCCCAGCCCTGAATTCCGCTCGAACAATCAGGTGCGGTTGATCAAAGTAGGCGCCGAAGCGGTGAAAGAGGCATTGGCGGCGTTCGATGCAAATAAGTCTCGAGATGCCATCAAGCGCTTTGGCGACTACCTCAAAGAGAAGGGTGGCACCGCAGCGGGAACTGAGGCTCAGGGGGCGCAAGAAGCCAAGACGATGCTTGACGCCGCATTGCACCTTTTGGCTGATCTCAAAGAGGCCGTGAATGCAGGCGTCGAGCTCTACGTGCGGCGGATGACGGAAGCTGAAGCTGCTTCTGAACCTGCGTTAATGCAAGTTCGACAAGCGCTGTCAGCTCCACGAATTATCTTGTCGACGTGAATTTTTAGTGAAGGCCGGGAGCTTCACGACCGGTACGCGCGACGTATTCCGTGTAGCCGCCCCCGTAAGCGTGTTGCTCACCCGGCGTCAGTTCGAGCACTCGATTCGAGAGCTCGGAAAGAAAGTGACGATCGTGAGAGACAAAAATCATCGAGCCATCGAAGTTGCGCAGTGACTCGATCAGCATCTCTTTGGTGGCCAAGTCGAGGTGGTTGGTGGGCTCATCGAGAATGAGCAAATTGGGAGGGTCGAACAACATGAGCGCCATGACCAATCGCGCTTTTTCTCCGCCTGAAAGTATGCGGACCACTTTGTCGATTTCGTCTTTTTGAAAGCCGAAACAACCCGCAAGCGAGCGCAAAGTGCCTTCGCTGCTGCGAGAAAATGCGTCGACGAGGGTCTGCCAGACGGTCTTTTGGCCATCGAGCAAATCCATCGCGTGTTGGGCGAAGTACCCCATCTTCACGCTGGCGCCGACCACCACGCTGCCGCCATCAGGTTGTGATTGACCGGCGATCATCTTGAGCAACGTCGACTTGCCGGCGCCATTGACGCCCATTACGGCCCAACGTTCCTTTCGGCGGAGTAGGAAGTCGAAATTTTTGTAGATGACCAAGTCTCCGTAGGCCTTGTCGACAGACGCCAGTTTGGCCACATCTTCGCCAGAGCGCGGAGCGGGCTTAAAATCGAAAGACACCTTTTCTTGTCGGCGTGGCGGTTCTACGCGGTCGATTTTCTCGAGCTTTTTCACCCGAGACTGCACCTGGGCTGCGTGGGAAGCGCGGGCTTTGAATCGCTCGATAAAAGCGATCTCTTTTTTGAGCATCGCTTGTTGGCGTTCGAAAGTGGCCTGTTGCTGTTGATCAGCGATGGCGCGTTGCTGCACGTAGTATTCGTAGTTGCCTGAGAACGAAGTGATTTCGCCGCCGTCGATTTCAAGAATTCGGCCGCAGACGCGATTTAAGAATTCACGATCGTGGGACGTCATCAGCAGCGCGCCTTCGAAGCGCTTAAGGAAGTTTTCGAGCCAAATAAGGGACTCGAGATCGAGGTGGTTGGTGGGTTCGTCGAGCAACATGCCGTCGGGCTGCATCAACAGAATTCGCGCCAGTGCCACCCTCATTTTCCAACCACCCGAGAGCTCGCCCACGTCGCCGTCGATGACCGCTTCGCGGAAGCCGAGACCGGCCAGAATTTCTCTGGCCTTTCCTTCGAGTGCGTAGCCCCCCAATTCATCAAAGCGCGCTTGAACTTCGCCGAAGCGTTCGATGATTTTTTCCATGTCATCTGCTTGCGCGGGTTCGGCCATGGCGTGCTCGAGTTTCTTGAGCTCGATCGCCACAGCTGCCACAGGGCCTGCGCCATCGAGCGTCTCTTCGAGAACGCTGCGACCTTGCATGTCGCCGACATCTTGGCGGAAGTAGCCAATAGTAATGCCGCGGTCGATGGACACCTGGCCCTCGTCGGGAGTCTCTTCTTTCATCACGCAGCGAAAGAGGGTCGACTTGCCTGAGCCATTGGGCCCGACCAGGCCGACTTTTTCGCCCTTATGAAGTGCGGCGGAAGCCTCGACGAAGAGAATCTGCTGACCGTGCTGGAGAGAAATCGAATCAAAACGGATCACGGGGCGCGCAATGACACACCGCGTGGCCTTCCGCCACCCCTCGAGCGTACGACGTAAGCAGGTCGTATTTTCCTAAGAGTGCCAGAAGACCCACTAGTGCCTTCGCCACAGGCGCTAGAGATGCGCGAGAGATTCTGGTGGAAGGTGCTTGATTCATTCTGATTCAGTGCCGAAAGCCATCTGAAACCGTCACTCCCAACATTGAATGGAAGGACGCGTGGGCAGAGATTATACCTAACTTCGATTCTATCCGGGAACGTACATGTCTTCTCCACACTCAGCTTCAAGCCCAAAAAAAACACGCGCGGCGGCACAGTCCCTGACTCGCGTTTTAGATCAAAGCGAACGAGTCAAAGACGTGATTGAGGAATGCGCAGAGGAACTCTCTGAGGTCAACGTAGGTCTCAAAGGAGAACTCAGCAGTAAGCCGTCGCAGGCTGGCTTGAAAAGCGCGCTCCAAAAAACCGAAACCATCGAAGACAAGGTGCAGGACTGCGCCGAAGATTTGACGTCCGTAAACCGCGCCCTGGTGAAAGAAGTGAAAGAAAGGGAGGTTTTGGAACACCAGCTCGACGCCGCTAAAAAGCAAGAGCAGGCCGCCCGACATGCGGCGTTTCATGACCCTCTGACTTCCCTTCCCAACCGAGTGTTGTTCAATGATCGCCTGGAGCACGGGCTGGCTCAGGCGAAAAGACACCACTGGACGCTGGCGGTGATGTTCATCGATTTAGATAATTTCAAACATATCAATGACACCTTCGGCCATTTGGCTGGTGACCAGGTTTTGCAAACGATTGCGACTCGACTCAAAAAAATGACCCGAGCTGAAGACACGGTGAGCCGTCACGGTGGGGATGAATTTTTGTATCTTTTGCTCGAACTTAAGAATGAAGGAGATGCGGTGCTCATCGCACAAAAGGTGATCGACGACTTGAGCGCGCCTTGCGAGGTCACCGGAAACAAAGTTGCCGTAAAACACGTGATTTACCCGAGCATTGGAATTGCCATCTACCCCCGAGACGGCGAGACGGCAGACGCGCTGATTCAAAGCGCCGACAAAGCGATGTATCGCGCAAAACGCGAGAAGACGGGCTTCGCCTCTGAGGCGAGAGCATCGCCGACTTGAGCCCCCCCCGTGGCGGAGGCTTGAGGCTGAGGAGCGATGCGCCTACCTTCCGGTTCTGTGACTGACTTCAAAACTTTGCGTCTGGCTTCGTTGCAGCTCTCGGCTGATCGCCTTGAGCGTTTCATCGTGTATCAGCGGACCTTGCTCACTGAGCTCAGTCAAGCGTCGAGCCCCGATTGGAATGGCCGCTATGCCTTCGCCCATGGGCGAGCGCTGCTGGCCTCAGCGCTCGATGTGGTTGATCTCGGAAAGCTCAAAGCGATGGTGGCTGATTTTTGTGGCCGTCGCTCGGCCCTCGAAGTGGTTCAAGAGCGGTTGATTCAGGCCAAAACGGGAGAATCTTTAAAAGATGCTCAGATTGTGGCCAGAGCGCATAAGCAACTGCCTTTGCTCCAGAATTTCTCATCTTTCGTAGCTCGGCATGGCGAAGACGCTTTGGCTTTGCTCCGCGCAAGAGAAGCGGAATTACTGGAATTACATCGAGAATTAGCCCGGCAAGAGGGCACGGGCCACCTGCACGCTGCGCGAAATTGACCACTGAGAGTTGACTTCGCACCCGAAGGTGAGGACAGAAGGCTTCTATGAAGCGGTATTTCATTCATACTTTCGGCTGCCAGATGAATGTGAACGACACCAATCGCATGGGCGAGGCCCTGGCGGGAATGTCGTACGCGCCCACGCCCACGGCTGAGAATGCTGATTTGATCATTCTCAACACCTGTTCCATTCGCGAAAAAGCCGAAGACAAAATGCTTTCGGCCTTGGGTCGATATCGCCAAGTGAAGCTCCAACGCGGAGCGCTCATCGGCGTGGGCGGCTGCGTGGCGCAGCAAGAGAAAAAGAAGATTTTGGAAAAAGTGCCTTACGTCGACTTCGTCTTTGGCCCTGACGCGATTGGAAAATTGCCTGAAATCGTGGCCCGCATCGAGTCAGAAAAGGTGAGGGTTGTTGAGACGGCTTGGGTTGATTCTGAGAGTTACGTTTTTCCTTCAGCAGACCCCAAGAGCTCGTTGGGAAAAACGACGGAGTTTGTGACGGTGATGAAGGGCTGCGACAACGTGTGCAGCTTTTGTGTGGTGCCGCACACCCGAGGCCGAGAAGTGAGTCGGCCCTTTACGGAAGTGCTTCAAGAAGTGGCGAGGTTGACGACGGTAGGGGTGCGCGAAGTCACCTTGGTCGGTCAAAACGTCAACAGCTACTTGGGAGGCATTTCGTTTGCTCAACTCTTGCTGCGCACGGCTCAGGTGCCCTTCATTGATCGCGTTCGTTTCACCACCAGTCACCCGCACGATCTCTCTGATGAATTGGTCGAAGCGTTCAAAATTGAACCGAAGATCATGCCGCACTTTCACCTGCCAGTGCAGAGCGGTTCTAACGAAGTGCTGGTGCGAATGAAGCGCGATTACACCATCGACAATTATCGAGAGCGGCTTTCCAAATTGCGTGTGGCCAGGCCGGGTATCGCCGTCACCACAGACATCATCGTGGGCTTCCCAGGCGAGAGCGACGAAGACTTCGAGAAGACGTATGCGTTGTGTTCAGAATTGCAGTTCGATGGCCAATTCGCCTTCGTGTATTCGCCTCGGCCCAAGACGGTCGCCGGGTTGAAAGAAGCAGAGTGGGGCCCAGTCCCACATGAAGTGAAGGTGAAACGATTGGAGCGGCTCAGTGCACTCCAGCGCCAGGTGAGCGTGGCGGTGATGGCGCAGCATGTGGGGAACTGCGTGGAAGTATTGGTCGAGGGGCGCTCTCGGACCAATGCGCAGAAACGCTTCGGGCGAACGCCACACAACCGGGTGGTGAACTTTGAAGGCGATGCTCCTGTGGGCGCCCTGGTGGAAGTGAAAGTCGAAACTGCCAGCCAGAGTTCGCTGGGGGGAATTCAAGGTCGGGTGTTATCGCTCCCCAACGTTGCCATTGTGGAACTGTCGCCGCCGCCTGAGTCGTGTGTGGTCGCTTAGCTGACGCAAAAAACGCGTTCGCTTTAAGAACGGACCGAATGCGCCATGCTACGGTGCAGACCCTATGACGGCGGCGGACGTGCTTCGAAACTGTGGGCTGCTTACGGGCTTCACCAGTACAGGCATTCAAATTCTGGCGGGCATTTGCGTACCGCGGAATTACCCGGCAGGAACGTTGCTGTTTGTCGAAGACATGGTTTCAGACTCAATGTTGATCGTCGGCGAAGGGCGGGTGGCCTTGTCTGCGAAGGGAGAGCGCGGCGATTTGCCGATGGGAGAGTTGGGGCCTGGTGACTGGTTGGGTGAACTTTCGCTCATCAACCCAGGTCAGCGTTTATGCACCGCGAAGGCGGCCACCGCGGTGACGGGCTTTGAGATTCGCCAAGCAGACTTTCAAAAGCTGGTGGGCACGAAGCCGCAAGCTTGCATGAAACTGCTGATGGCCATCTGCACTCACTTCGGGCTCAAGGTGTCAGCCAACAGAGATGCTCTTCGCTCGTTGATTGTTCGCAATTGAAGCTGCTTGATGCCGTCGCCGGCGTGGGGTACCTCAAGGTCATGTTTCGTCTGTGTGCTGCTCTTCTTTTCGTTGGCTCATCTGCGCTGGCCAGTTCGAAGGGTGACTGGTTCGCCAGCCTGTACACCGGCGAAGGGGTAGAACTGCGCAATGATGAGCGTGTATTCGCTCTCTTCGCGGTGCTCAATGCCACGGGCTTTGACCAAGGGCCAGTCACTCGAAAAGAGCCGATACCTAAAGTGAGTTATCACCCGGTTCGGCAGCTGGTTCGGGCTCGAGTGCTGGGAGGCGATGCAGAAGTGCGCAAAGCCGCCGACGCTTTTTTCGATGCGCACCAGAGTGCTTTGCGGCGTTACCTGGCCTACGCAGTGGCGAGCGATCAACCTCCTTTCGCTACGGGGGCGACCAGTAAAGAGCTCAGCGAGCTTCGCGGTTTGGAACAGGTGTTGAGCAAGGCATGGGTAGGGTGGAAGCTCGAAGAAGTGATGGGCGCGGTACAGGCCGATTACCGCAAAGTACTTCGGCACTATGTGTCGGGGGCTGATGCTCCACTGACGCGAGCGCGTCAGCTGCTCAAGGTTCCCGAAACGACCCAGGTGTTGATTGCGGTGAACCTCCTCGACGCGAATGATCAAGTGAGATCAGTATTAGGTGCTGAAGGTGAAACCTTTGTTGTGGTGGGGCCGAGTGAGAAACCCAATATTGAAGGTGTGGTTCGCGAATTTGCGCGGCTGCAATTAGAGCCTGCGGTGAATCGACAGGTGAACAAATGGGGCGCGGGAGCAGCAGTGTTACGTGAAGCGATGGTCGCTGGAGCGCCAGAGCAGTCCGTCGCTGACTATGTGGCCGCGACCATTGCGACGGCGGTGGCGTTGCGTTCCATCGATGCGAAAGATTCTGCATTTGAGACCGCTGCAGCCAATGGGCGTTTTGGGGTCAAGGAGATTTCAAAACTGTTCGATGAGGGAAAGCCCCTTGAGACGCTCGTTCAAGAAGCTTTTCAGAAGATTGAGACCCGTCGCCCTGTGAAGAAGTGAGCCGGTGAAGGACTATCTCGTCGCGCTTTTTGGGAGTGTCACAGGCTTCGCCGCCTATGGGCTCGTGTTTGGGGTGCTCTTGGCGGCTGGCTTTGGGCTGCCCCTCCCAGAAGACATTCCCCTGGTGATGGGCGGAGTACTGGTGCACCGAGGCCAAGCCAATCTGTGGGTGATGATTGTGGTGGGCTATTTGGGGATCATCATCGGTGATTCTATCATGTTCGGTTTGGGCCGGCGCTTCTCGAGACGCGTCAGTGGCGCTGCCGGGGCCGCGGGTTTTTTCGACCGTATCGTCACTCCTGAAAAGCGCGCTCGGGTTGAAGGGCTCTTTAAGAAACACGGTGAAAAGATTGTGATGTTGGCCCGGTTTCTTCCCGGCGTGCGCACGGTGACCTATTTCACCGCCGGCTCAGTGGGCATGCGCTACTCGCGCTTCATTCTTTACGATTCGATTGCAGCGTTGGCGTCGGCGCCCATCTTCGTTTTGTTGGGCTCGTATTTTGGGGAAGACATCGACGCACTGTTGGTTCGGGTGGCCGCGGGAGAACGCAAAGTGATCGGCGTGTTGCTGACGTTGGTGATGGTGGCAGTACTCTTTGGGCGTTGGCGAGCGAGCCGAGAGAAGAAAGCCAATGCCGAGGCTTTGACCAAGAAGATTGATGAACAAACCATCAAGCCTCCGCACCAGCCGCTGCGCTGATTCAGCTTGTGGTAGCAGTAGGCAGAGTCATCAATTGATGCGGTGTTGAACTCGGAGGGTGCTGGTGGGGAAAGAGCGCCCATGTGTGCCCTCGCGCGAGCATGATGCTGCCAGTTGGAACATGGTAAGAGGCACGGGTGGCAAACCGAGCCGCGCAACGCGTTTTGAACGTGCAACTTCTGAATGTTCCTCATCGACAATTGCGGACGCGCTTGCGGTGGGCTCAGTTTTTCATCGTCTTGACGCTTCTGGCGTCCTGCGCGCAGCGCCCGGGGGTGCCCGAAATCGACGTAGATTTAACGACGATCGATTTTGGTGCCGCTCGAATCGACATTCCCGAAGAGCGCCCCCTGTCCATACGCAATCGAGGTGCTGCGCCTCTGGTCATCGATTCTTTGAGTATTCTTGGGGATGGCGCCGCTTACTTTTCTTTGCAACGCACGGAGGTGATGGAAGTTAAGCCCAACCAAGAAGTTGTATTTTACGTGCGTTATTCACGCGCCGCTCTGGGCGATCATGAGGCCGCCGTACGTGTCGTTAGCAACGCTTCGGGGGCAACAGAGCTCTTCGTCACTCTTCGTGGAACCACGGAAGATGCAGCAGCATGTGCACGCGTTCCATGCCACAGCCCGCCTGGCCCGTGCTTTGAGCCAGAGGGCACGTGTGTAGATGGCCAGTGTACCTATGCTCCGATGCCGGAAGGCACTTCTTGTAACGATGGAAATGCCTGTACCAAGAATGACGTTTGTACGCAGGCCAGTTGCGGAGGAACTGCGTTGGTATGCGCTCAGTCGTGCGACCCATTGACCGGGCAATGTGCCGATTGCCCCACCGCCTTTATACCCTGTGACGAAGGGTGCTGTGCCATTCCGGCCTCCCCCGTGGGCCGCATTACCTGTGGCTTGGCCCACAGCTGTGCTGTCAACACATCGACGGGTCAGGTCAAATGCTGGGGGTTAAACGATGAGGGTCAATTGGCATTGGATGGGGGACACACTCAGGCCACAGACATCGTGCCTCAACTCGATGGAGGCGTTCTTTCTGTGGGGGCAGGTTACCGCTTCAACTGTGCATTGATGACTGGGAAGGGCGTAAAATGCTGGGGGCAGAACGACCATGGCCAGCTGGGGAACAACTCGATTGTGGCAAGCAATTTTCCCGTTCAGGTATATGGGCTTACCAGTGGGGTTTCTAGCGTTGCCATCGGCACGTTGACGGCTTGCGCCCTCCTCGATGGTGGAACTGTCAAATGCTGGGGTGAAAAAGTGACCGGCAAAGTTAATTTAGTCATTCCTGCGTCTATTGCAATTGAGGGCATCGGTACCGCTCTGGGCGTTGGCCACCTGAGCTCGTGCGTCCTCTTAACTACGGGCGGGGTCAAGTGTTGGGGCACCAACTCGTATGGACAAGTGGGGAACGGAACGAAAGAGAGCCAACCCACTCCCACCGATGTCACAGGGCTGACCAGTGGTGTGCTTGCAATCGCCTCTGGTCAGCTTACGAATTGTGCACTCATGAGCAGCGGGGGGGTCAAGTGCTGGGGGCAAGCGGTAACTCAAGTCGGTGAGTTACTCACCCCTACAGATGTGCCTGGCTTGGACAGCGGAGTGGCTCAGGTTGCCGTGGGGTCGGGGTTTTTATGTGCCCTCATGACCACGGGCGCCGTGAAATGCATTGGAGACAATACCTTCGGTCAAATCGGCAATGGGTTTCTCGATGGAGGGCTGTTCCCCCTGAGCGATGTCATCGGTCTCACCCGTGGGGTCACCGAACTCGCCAGCGGCCTGAACCATGTCTGCGCCACATTACAGACCGGCGCAGTTCAATGCTGGGGCAGGAATACCTCGGGGCAGTTGGGCGACGGCACCACCACCCACGCTGCCCGCCCCGTTACAGTTTTGGGTCTGTAGCGGCAAACTCATTTGGTTGTATTGCAACTTACCGCGGGCTCCCCGTGCCTTAAGGCGACCTGAAAGTCTAAGGGGTTTCGAGGTCTTCTTTTTTTTCGTACTTGTTTAAGAGATCGTCAACCGCTTCTCTCAAGTACTCGCTTTGCGCGATGCGCGTTCGACGTGAGAGCTCGCGCAGTCGGTCAACCTTGTCTTGTTCAACCAGCACGTGGGTGCTGACGACTTCCGCCTTCTCAGGTTCGAGATGAGGCGCGATATGGGCGTCAATTTCAGTGGGTATCAACGCCGGTTCAACAATCGTGGTGTGTTCCATCTTGAGGTCTCCCCTATGTCGCTACAGGCCGCTACTCACCTGATGTCGCAGCAGAGCGTTGCTTGCGGGGTACGTCAAAAAAACGGCCGCCGCGAAGTGCTTCGCGACGGCCGCAGTGAAGTCTTTTCGAAGAACCCTTACCTGTACACGTACGGGTCAAGCGCCTTATTGACGAGGGTGATCAACTCGTCGTTCTTGTTCTTCTCTTCAGGGTGCGCCGCGCTTTGTTCTGCCAGCTCGGTGCGAAGTTCAACCAGCGCTTGGCGGGCGAACTCGGTCTGGTAGTGCTTCAGTGACCAGCTGATGGCATCGCCACGAATGAAGACAAAGCCCGTGTTGGGATCTTGGTCGAGCACGTGCTTTTCGTCCAAGGCGATCGCCTTGAGGTCGCTGGTGATTTTGGCATTCAACTCGGCATCGGTGATGGTGGGGCGGTAGTAGAAGATGTCACCTATTTCTGGAATGAACTGAGGCTCGCCGCTGAACATCCACGAATAGGTGCTGTAGACGAGTGCTTCGACGCGGCTCAAGTACGTGGAATCTGTCTTCGCCTTTTCGCGGTCGACGCTGCGCAGTGCCTTGGTCAGATACTCAAACGCCTTCATCCGTTCTTCATGAAGTTTGGCTGGCTCAGTGACGAGACGCTCTTGCTGAATACCGGTCAGGTGGAGCTGGAGCATCCACTGATCCCAGCCGCCCATGTAGGCCGCATCAACGGGGAGATCGGGCGTATCGAGAATGAATTTGACCGTCGCGTCATAGCGAGGGCCGTAATCATCGTTGAGCGGGTCGCTGCCATGGTCGAACAGCATGCACAGTGGGTCTGTCAAAGGCGCATTCGGAGGCAGAACGCCTGAATCATTGCAGAACGGTTGGGTGGGGAGCGTTCCGCTCTTGAGGTAGAGATATTTCATGGCATCGACGTCGTATGCGCCTGGCTTATCGAGGGGCACGCTGTCGTCATCGCTCAAATAGTCCATCACCGATGACGAGGGCGGCAACAGCGAGCCCTTGAAGTTGTGGCGCAAACCCAGGGTGTGACCCACCTCATGAAGAATGACGTGCGTGATGAAGCGCTCAACCTTTTCCTTCTTGGGCAGATTCAAAGGATCAGCACCGACGCTGTTTTGAGAAGCCAAGTCTGCAATGGAAAGTTTGCACAAATGGCCGCCGTTCGCTTGGCTGCCCAGATTCAGGCGCGAACCACTGGTTGCTTTTCGTTCCCTGAGAATCGCTGCCGCGCGATCGTCTCCGCGCTTGGCCTGACGCTCGAGCGACAGGTTGCTCAGCGCGCCTCCGGCTTTTCTAAACTTGGCCAACTTTCCGTTCTGAATCTTCCCCGTTATTTCTTGCGGTGCATCGTCAGGAGGGAAGACGGCGTCGGCGTAGTCAAACCAACCCGCGTTGAAATAGACGCTGGCACCTAAAGTTTCACCGGTGTTGGGGTTCACGCGCACGTCAGCGAAAGCGAAACCTAGAGAAGGGTCGGTGTCGATGACGAGGAAATTCTTGTCGTCATCGCCCTGTGAGTCCTTCGCATTACCAACGACTGCTTCGAGTGCTTTGAACCCGAACGCTTCATTCCAATTTTCCACACCCCTCTTTACGGCTCCCACCACATCGTAAGCGGCGAAGCGAGGATCCTTGGCCAGCTCATTGATGGTGCTCGAGATGGTCCAACGAATAGGCGTCATGCCGGGTTTAATGTTCCATTTGGCGACTGGAATGGATTGTGCGCCAGTGTTCGGAATGTACTTAGGCAGACCCGTGAAGAAGTGAGTCACTTCTGGAGCCGGAACTGCTTCAAAGCCTTCACCTTCGGCATATTCACGAATCGAGGTCGTCAGCGTGCCGCCCCAGTTCTGTACGGACTGTGCATCGGGGCTCAACGTGGTGCCTGAGAAGACGGTGTCGAAAGCAACGCCATTTCCCAAACCGCGGAAACGCTGCAGGAAGGAAGCTTGCACCTTCATGGCTTGGCCCACGCCTTCAGAAGCGCCAACGTTGAACGCAACGTCTGAAAAATCTCCAAAGACAGAATATTCGTTCTTCCCTTCAGCAGGGTTGAACAGCACATAGTTTCGCCAGCCCGAGACTTTCTTGAAAGGGGCGAAGTCTTCCACCAGCGGGAACGCGTCAACGATGAGTTCCGGGTTGAAGGTGTCGCTGAGCTCGCGGCGATCGTCCACATCCATCATCACCACATTGCCGTTTTGTACTTTGAAGGTGACGACTCGAGTGCCTTGCGACTCGGCGCCTACCTTCGAGTAGGAGGGATAAATTTGTTTGAGATACGTGGAAAGGAAGAATCGTTTTCCCAGCTGGCTCTTGTGAATCGCGACGTAGAAGTTGTCGCTGGTCACTTGCCCCTTCAGCGCATTTTGAGCGTTGACCTCGAGACCTTGCGAGAGTGATTTCGTCACTCCATCGGTGTCTTCTCGGCTCACAGATAAGAAGTTTTCCGTGTGCGCACTTTCAGTTTGCGTC
Source organism: Archangium sp. (assembly GCA_043753955.1). Classification (GTDB taxonomy): domain Bacteria; phylum Myxococcota; class Myxococcia; order Myxococcales; family Myxococcaceae; genus Archangium_A. The sequence continues at coordinate 37,111 of JAYUVR010000196.1, forward strand.
AGCGTGGCGTCTCCGCACGAGGTGGTCAGCATGCCTGCTGCCCCCATCGTCAGAACGCTCTTCAGCCATCGGCTTTTCAGTTTCATAGATACCTTGTTTGCGATTTGAGGTTGAACAGCGTGGCTGCGGTTTGCAGATCTGAAGCCACGCGTAACGATTTGATTTTGCTATTAAATTTAGACTTTCATTTCACATGTGAAATATCAACGTTGCAAAACTGGAGTCTTAAGGAGCCAGACGCGCTTGAGTATGTAAATGAACATTACGTGATGCGTCGAGGTCGGGCGAGGGGCTGAGCGTCGGCCGAAAACGAGCGTTCACATGTGCGCGTGATACTTCTCGGCGCCCTTTCACTTCTGAGCACACTCCATGCGCCTTCAACCTGCCAATGCCTCATGTCGACGATTCGTGCAGCGCACCCTCTGTGTGGTGGCACTGCTGGCACCAACCCTGAGCTTTGCTGATTCGCGACTCGAAGCGCGTCGCCACTTCAAAAGTGGAATGACGCTCATCGTCGATGGCAAACTGGAAAAGGGCGTCGCTGAGTTGCTTTCGGCGTACGGCATTCGCCCTCACCCGAACGTGTTGTTCAACATCGCTCGCGCTTACGAAACTGGCGGCCGGCTGGGCGAGGCCATTCATTTCTACAACCGATACCTCGAAGCCAAGCCGCCTGATGCAGACCAGGTTCAGCAGGCTGTTTTGCGCCTTGAAGAAGAACGCTCCAAAAGCTTCACAGGCTGAGTCGAGCTCCGTCAAACCGTCAGGGTGCAGGGCTTCGCATTCCAAGGGCAACTGCATTCCAATGAAAGACGAAGAGGTGCCCCCACGGCCAACTCGAGTTTGGCCACTGCGTCATGGTTTGACCGAGGTGGAGGTGGACCATCAACCTTAAGTCCAGGCTCCTTCGACCCTCGTCGTGACTAAAAATGTGACGCGGAGGCGACGACGAAGGGTCGTGCGCTTGCCCCTCATGAGGGTTAAAGTGGAAAAACAGCAATGAAGAGCCCATTTGCCAACTTGATTTTTCGGGGAACGAGATTCTTCGATGCCCTTATGCCGCTCGAAGCGCTTCCTGAGTTGGCGGCCTATCGAGATTTGGTCTTGGCGATTGCGAAGAGCATCTATCAGTCGACGAATCCTGAGAGGCAGCGCCTTCCCAAAGGTTTCGAGTCCGGCTTTCGGTTGGTTCTTGAGAAAGTTGAAGCCGGCAGTGCGGTTCCGAACATCGCTCGGCTGGTTTCCGAAGCAACAGCGATCCCTTCTGCCGAGATCAACGGCCCGGACCTTTTTGACCTCGCGCGCGACAAGCTGCAACAAGCAATTGAATCCGTCTCACGGGGAATTCCTCCAGAGTTGACCGCTGACATTCTTTTCCGCTTCAACGCATTCGGCAGAACGCTTCACGATGAAGAGTCGATTGTGGTGGCGCCTCCGGGACAGCGCGAGGGCGCTGTTTACAATCGAGAAGTGCGTCGAAAGCTCATTTTGCTCGCCCAGCGCTCGTACGAAGACGAGGTCGACCTGGTGGGCGAGGTCCGTGCTGCCGACAAAGACCTCGAGGGGTTTGTCCTGCGCACCGCCGAAGGCCTTAAAGTCGAGGTTCGGGTACCGCCGTTGTTCATGCCCTTTGCTCTCAAGTCACTCAACGGGACAGCAACAGTGCGCGTGCGAGGAACCGGGCTCTTCGACGCCGCAGGCACGTTGCAACGGGTTCTGATGGCCACGGATGTGGGTGCCGCTGAAGAAACCGATTCGGCCCAGTTTAAAAGCTGCTCAATACCTGTCGAAGAACAAATTCGCTCTTTGCTCGATCTCGGGCCAGGTTGGTTTGACGAGCAAAGCCCCGCTTTTCAACGTGAACCAATGGATGAGCTGGCGAAGACCTTACGCGGTCTCGTCGAAGCATTTCGCCTGCCGACCCCGTTCATTTATCCGACTCCCGAAGGCGCAACGCGCGTCGAGTGGTCAACTCGAGCCTGGGAGGTCGCTGCGACGATCAATCTCACATCAAAGGAGATAGACGCGTTCGCCGCCAAGGTGGATTCGTCCGAAGTTCATGAGCTCCCCCTTATTCTGGGAAGTCCAGGCGCTGAACCCAAACTCGGCCGGTTTGTCGCCGATCACCTCTGACCGATGACCGACCTGACACCCCTGAATGATGACAACGAGCTTCTGCTTCGCCAAGTGCACCCCTCGTTCGTTCGAGAAGGGCGGCTGAGTAGCCAGGCGTTCCGGCCGACCCCCAAAGATCAGCGCAAGCTTTCCGTTTCGCGTGGAGCACTCACCACTCCGTCCGAAGCACATCGATTTTTTACACAGATCCTTCATTTGCTATCGGCTGGTAGCTGGGCCGTTACGGTTGGCGAGGCGAAGAGTAATGAGTTGCCTGCCATTGCCGAGCCCGTCGATGCATCGCCGGAACGCACTGCGGACCCAGCTCACGCATTCATCGACTTTCGTGGCGTGTCCTCGAAAAACAAAGCCGAGGCAAAAGGCGCTTTGCTCAGCCGTGCTGCATCTGAACGAGGCCGACTACATCCTGATCACGTTCGATGACGACGGGGTGTCACCGGGCGTTGCGCACAGCGGCCTGTGTTCGTTGCTACCCAGTCAGCACCCCGAACAAAAGCAGTTGCCCCTAGATTTTCTAAGGGCCAACCGCCTTTGCCGAATGATTCCAGTGGCCAAGGTCGGACTCGAACCGACTACCTGCGGATTATGAGACCGCCGCTCTAACCAGCTGAGCTACTTGGCCGTGAGGCGCGCGCTTACCTGGGCTCGGCGGCGGTCGCAAGCGCTTTAGTTTACTGGCAGCGCGAGAGCAGGAGTTCGACGCTCTGGTGATAGGGGTTTCCGATCGCCACATCTTTCACTCCGTCGCCGTCGATATCGATGGCGGTCACTGAAGTGGCTGAACTTTCAAAACTTAAAGGGCGAATATGAAATGCCTGGGGCGCTTCAAAAACCTCACCCGGCCCGTCGCGACCAAGCAGCAGCTTAAGCTCGTATTGATTGTTCACTGAAACGAGATCCAGGCGCCCGTCGGCGTTGAAGTCGGCAAAGACCACGTCGTGCGCTTGAATTTCATCCTTAGGGTCGAGGAATGTTCCATCACCTACGCCCTTCGAATGTGTCAGCAGGCCAGAGGTGAGGGTGATCAAATCGAGAATGTGATCGCCCGAAAAGTCGAACAACCAGACCCGTCTCGAATGCACCAATTGAGCTACGTCGGGGCCCGGTGAAAACGCGCCAGTGCCGTTCCCTAACCACACTCCTCCGCCAGACGATTGCTCGGTGGGAACAATGAGGTCGAGTGAGCCATCTCCGTTGACGTCGCCTCCCGCCACGTCAGCAGGTGGGTACAGTGAGTGATTGAGGGGCAGGGGAGTCAACCCGCCGAGCCCGTTTCCCACGACCACGCCCACGGACCCAGTCCACGCGGCGACGACTACGTCGAGATGCCCATCGCCCGTAACATCGTGAACGATGACGCCTCGTGAAGAACTCCCCACGCCCGGGCTCACTGTGACGATCGACTTTGAAAGACCTCCGTCGGGTCGCGCTCGAAAGAGGGTGATGGTACCTTCGTCGCTGTTCGCAGTCACCACCTCATCGATTCCATCTTCATCGAAGTCGCCCACGCCGATTGCTTCAGGCGACCCAACCCCTACGCCCTCTGCAGATTTTCGAAACGAGTTGTTCCCGTTTGGAACGAGCAGCTGAACTTTGTCGCCAACCAGAGTGAGCGCTAAGCCTTCACCGTCGGAAACGTCGAAATGACCAGGCGCCACTCGACGAACGGCTCCACCCACAGCAAGTGAAGAGGAATGAACGAAAGAAAATTGGCACCCTGCATCCCAGGGAGAGGTGCCTCCTCCGGCGCCGCCTCCCGCTGTTCCGCCCCCTTCGCCGCCACCCGCAGCATCACCACCGCCTGCTCCGCCTCCGAGAGCATCACCCCCACCCGTTCCTTCGCCGGCTGCGTCACCACCGCCCGTCGCGCCACCAGTTCCTCCACCAACCCCCGCGTCGTCGTCACCTGTACCACCTCCGGCGCCATCGCAAGGAGGTCCACAAGTGATGAGCACGCCGCAGGCAATGAGGGTCCCACACAAAACGCCAGTTGATTGGCAACTGGTGTCACAGAGCGCCTCGCCACCATCGGCAAGTGTCACGCTGAAAAAGCAGCCGCTGAAAGCCATCGAGAAGACCGCCGTCAGAAAGGTTTTACTCATGGTCTCTTCCATTTGTTGTCCGCACTCAAATCCGTCACGGGCTTATTGCTCGTTCGACGACGGGGAGAAGGAAACTCTTAGGGAAACGTTCTCGAAAGAGCCCTGCGCGGAGCCGCGCGCTGTCTGTTTCGCCCGATTGAGCCAACGCCTGTACCCACAGCGCTTCACGTTCTTCAACGAGCTGCCCCTCAGGAAAGGCCTGAAGATGACGACCGAGCAGGTCGAGCACTTGGGCACTCATGCCGCGAGCCAGAGCAGCACGAGCTGGCTCAAGGAGCCGACGTTCAGCCTCGAGCGTGGTGGTTGTCTTTTCCATCGGAGCCCCGATGAACGCGTGCCCCGCATCGAGTTCCACTTCTTTTTTGAGTCTGCGACGAGGAAGAGGAACCGTCTTTTCTGGCAACTCAGGCACCACGAACGAGCCGGCATCTGTCGGTTCTTCAGGTTGAATGACTGAGACCACAGCTGGCGGCAGCTCAAATGCAATCACGGGTTCAGGCGAAGGCTTGGTGACCAACGCGTGAATCCCAGCTCCCATGGTCATGCCGACGACGAGCAACGATGCTCCACTGCTGAGTTTCATCAACGGTGAAGGAGGCATCATCACCGTGAAAGCGATTGACGTATCGAGACGCGAAAGCAAGCGCGCCTCAACTGCTGGAGCGACTGAAGGCTCGGGTGCTGAAGCAATGAGCGCTGCCAATTCGGGAGGGAGAGGCTCGATGCTCATGAGTGGCCTCCTGTTCGAAGGTATTGCGTCGCCTGAAGCACATCAGCTCGCGCCAATCGCAGTCGCGAGTAGGCCGTGTTGAGGGGTATATCGAGAACGCGCGCAATCTCTGGGGCCGGTTGACCTTCGAGATCGTGAAGAATGAACACGGCCCGGCGGTGAGGCTCAAGCGTTTGAATCGCCCGTTCGAGTGCACCGCGGGCTTCCTTGTCGTCCATCGCTTGCTCTGGGCCTGCCTGTTGATCAACCGCGTGCTCAAGGTTTCGACCGAGCACGACTTCTTCGTGCTTTCTGCGAACGTTCAACATCATTCGAAAAGCGATGCCGAACAGCCAAGGCCGAAGGGGCCTAGATGCATCGTAGTCGGCCCGCTTTCGAAAAGCGGCCATGAAGACGTCGTGACACAAATCTTCCAACTGCAACGCCGGTGCTCCCAGGCGCTCGAGAGTGCCCAGTACGTAGCGAAGCTCTTCGCGGTACATCATCTTGAAATTCTCGGGTGAACGCAGATTCACTGATGAACCTGTTTGTCGTGTCGGCACGATTCCGTCACGGTCGTTCGGCCAGAGACACAGAAAGCCCAAGAGCGCCCTCAATCGGGGGAGTCACCCACACTTCAGTCTGACCCACGCGCAGGCTGGTACGAGTGAGCGCGGCTCGCCCCTCAACAAACGGAGCCACTTCAAGCCAGGGCCCCAAGGGGAGCACGAATTCAACTCGGCTTCCAAGTGAGATGAGCGGCGTGCGTGCGGAAGTGGCGTCGAGGAGGTTGATCGCGCGACTCAAGAGCGCGCCTGCGTTGATGAGCCCGTAGACGCGAAACCGATGGAATCGGTAACCAGGTGCCAATTCTCCTGCCACAGACCAGGTTTCGATTCGACCTGGCGCGACTGTCAAAGAAGAAGGAAACAGCAGGCGGACACCCAGAGAAAGAGACAGCGAACCGCGCCACACGCTTGCGCACAGACCCGTGGCGAGAGCGGGGTGAGGCGCTGCTCCCAGGCTTCCTGCAATGCGCACAGTGCCGGTGAGCCCCCAGGGAATGGCCGCCTCAGGTATCGGTTCGCGCACTGGTGCTGGTGCAACTTCAGCTGGGGCTGACGCGGCAAAGGCTTCAACAGCGACGCTCAATGCAAACGGCAGCGCGGCCGCGAGGTCACTGCAGTCAGGGGTCACACCCGAAATGAGCCTGCGCCCCTCGGTACCCGACTCGTCTGTCAACACGGCGGTTCCCTGAAAGCCTGCGCCTGAAGGTTCAACCAGGACCTGCAGTCGTGCAGACGCTTTCGGGTCAAATGGATCAAAGCCAAGCCGCCCCTCGATGGCGCTTCGAATGGAAGCCTCATCAGGGCAGGGTGAAGCGTCGATACGTCGGTACTCGAAACGCAACGGCCTCACCGGAGCCGCCCAAGTGCTGCTCGCTGCCAATGACAGACACCAGAGCACCCAGACCCGCATGGGCCTCTCTATGCTCTAGAACATTGGTTTTTCACAACAGCTAAAGAGTGCGACTCGAGTACCTTTGCGAGGTGAACGTTCTTGGGTTTCACCACGCTGCCATTCAAGTTCGCGACGTGGAAAAAGTGGCTTCGTTCTATACCCAGATACTTCGCCTCCCAGAATTGCGAAGGTTCCAACGAGAAGATGCCTCGTTGCGCAGCATCTGGGTCGGGACTTCAACTCAAGGTGTTCCAGAGGACGGCTTTCTGGCCATTGAACAGGCGGCTGACTCGGCTTCTTCTTCTGGGCTGGGCTTTTCCATGGTGGCCCTGCGAATTGAGGCGAGTGAGCGAAAGGCGCTCACCCAAACATTGGTGGCCCAAGGCGTACGCATCGAGCGTCAAACAGACTGGACTGTGTACGTTGCAGACCCAGAAGGGAACCTCGTGGGCTTGTCGCACTACCCCGATGCGCTTCCGTAGCGTTGACCCCAGTGTCGGCTTATGAAGGAACTGTGGCGCGACTAGGCGAACTGCTTTTGGCAGAAAAGCTGATTCAAATCGGCCAACTCGAAGAAGCCCTCGAGGCGCAGGTGGTGCATGGCGGTCGGTTAGGCACCAACTTGGTCGAACTGGGCTCGCTCGCAGAAGCTGATTTGGCGCGCATGTTGGGTAAGCAACATAATCTCCCTTTTGCCTCAGGCCAAATGGTGCCTGATACCGCTGCGCTCTCGCTGGTGAGTCGCAAGTTTTGCGATGACGAAGATGTCTTGCCGATGCGCCTTGAAGCGACGCGCCTCGCCGTAGCCGTACTGGGGCCCCATCAAGTGAAAGCGCTCGATGCGCTGGCGTTCAAAGCCGGCAAACGCGTGGTGGCCGTGGTCATTCCTGAAATGCGAATGCATCAACTCTTAAGGCTGCATTGCAAAGCCTTTCGGCCGATGCGTTCGATGGACGTCGTTTCCTTAAGGCCGATGAAGGCTGAGTTAGAGACGCAATCCGCTCCGGAAGATCTCATCAATGAGGACGATTTCGCCAAGTTGTACGCCAAGGCCGTCGGCGAAGCAGAAGTTGATGATGATGCTGAGATTGTACAAGGAGAGGCGCTCGAAGAAGAAGTCATCGCTGCTGCGCCTGTGGTCCAGCCAGCTCCATCTCCGATTGTCTCTGAACCACCTCCGCTCACCTTTATGCAGGCACAAAAACAACTGCAAGAGAGCACGGGTCGCGAAGACATTGGGCGTACCGTCTTGCAATTCGCTCGGAGCAAATTTGCACGCACCTTGTTGTTTAACGTGCACGCAGAACTGCTGACCGGTTGGCAGGGCATGGGGAAGGGGATGAACGCTAAGGCGGTACGTCGCATCGGCGTCAATCTGCGAGAGAAGAATACGTTCCGTTTGGTGTGCGATCTCAAATCGCACTTCATCGGGCCTATGAAAAAGACCGCTGACATGGCGGTCTTCTATGAATTGCTCGGTGGAGGGTACCCGCAGACGGCGGTGATTCTTCCGCTCTTGGTGCGGGGTAAACTGGCGCACCTGCTTTACGTGGACGGAGGCCCAGGTCAGCTCACCACTCCCGATGTCGGTGAGCTGCTCATTCTTTCCCAACGTGTGGCTCACAGCTACGAGGCGCTGATTCGTGAGCGCCAAGCCGAGCGAGCTCGTTAAACGAACTCGCTATTGCAGTTCGACATTAAAGGAAACGTGCTCATTCGAGCGCAGATTGAACGGCTCGCTCCATTTTGATTGGCCCACCGTGACCTGAATGCGGTGTGCGCCTTCGTAGACTGGAATTTCGCCAGAAATGGGCGCTGTCCCCATGCGGGTGCCGTCGATAAAAACAGCGGCGCCTGGGGGAGCGACGACTGAAACTCCACCTTTATCTACGGTGAACTTCTCGTCGATGGGCTCGCTCTTGACGTTGATGACTCGCGTCAATGAAATGCCGAGTGCCTTGTTCTGAAGCGTAAATACTCTGCGGCCCGGCGAAAGAGTGCCTTTCCAAGGGGTGCGCCCCAAAGATTTTCCGTCGAGTATCAGTTCCACCTGTGGGTTTGATTCGATGTTGGCATTCACGTCGACGGGCACTGCGACGGCCGGAGCGGTGGGTTGTACGATTTCTTCAGCCTTCTTTTCGGACGCAGGCATTTGAGCCGCAGGCAAGACAGCCAAGCTGTTTAAATCAACCGCAGGTGAACCAGAGTCGGCAACCGCCGCAGCTCGGTTCGACGGTTCAATGAATTCCGCCCCTGGAATGGGCTCGTGGGCTTTCTTCCACGCCCACCAACCGGCGATGGCGGCAATGAGAAGCGCGAGGGCGATAACCCAGGGGACAGGGCTGCTTTCCTCTTCAGTTTCCTCTTCCTCGTCGGGCTCGGTCCACGCTTTTTCGAGAGGTTTGGGTTGCGCTGGTTTTGGGGCGACGGTTGCTTGAAAGGCTGGTGCCACGGGCTTCTCGACGAGTACCGGTGCGGGCACCGGCTTTTTGCCATCAGTTTCCAGCCAGTGGCGTCTCACGAAATCAGCGATACCTGCATCGATGGTATGGCGGCGATCAGCGCGCAGTTGATGTGACTGCGGAAAGAGTTCACCAATAAACTTGGCCAATTCTTCATCGCTTGCGACGTCTTTCCCCGCCGCTGCTTCGAGGGCTTCGCGCATCGCAAGCGGAGTGGGGTAGCGATCGTTGGCCTTCTTTGCACACGCCTTTTGAATGATGGCTTCAAACTGAGGCGGAATATCGCCAGGCGTCGGTGGAGGAAGCGGAAGGGTCAAAACGGCATGATCAAAATAGTCACCTTGATCAGCCCACGGCACTGTTCCCGTCAGGCATTCGTAAAAAGTAATACCCAACAGGTACACATCAGTGGGGATGGTGATGGCTTCACGCCCGCTGATGATTTGCTCAGGAGCTGAGTGAACTCGCCGCCCTTTGACGCGCAGGCCTCCCAGTTCGCGCGGTGCAAAAGCCAAGGCGCCATAGCCCGTTACTTTGGTGACGCCTTGAAACGAAATCAGCATCGTTTCAGGGCGGAGATCTCCGTGAACGAGAGGCGCTCCATCGTCGTTGCCTGCGATGTGCGCGTAGTGCACTGCAGTGCACGCGTCGAGAATCACTCGCGTGGCAATACGCGCGGGCAATTT